>CAKTTT010000078.1 GCA_934615635.1 uncultured Eubacteriales bacterium
GTAATACAGTACCAATCTTTCAGTGCCCCATATAGGGCCTGAGCATATCATCCGTTCAACGCGTGCTTCTGATTCTGCCTTAACCTGTGGCTTACCTTATTCTCCCATAAACCTTCGATAAGCGGCGCGGAGCTCCTCCGCCGTATCCTCCGGGCAGGTGGGATTGCAGTGGGCCCAGGCGCCGGTTTCGCTGGAGGCGTTGTATTTGATCTTGTCGGCGCTGCGCATCGGCGGATAAAACGCGATATGGAAATGGTAAAAATCCGATGCATCTATCCCGCCCACCGGCTCGTTGTACATACACATCATATAGGGGAACTTGTAGCCGAACAGGCTGTCCAGCATCCCTGTGGCGCGGCGCAACGTTTCCGCCAGGGCCAGACGCTCATCCTCATCAAACTGGGTGATGTTGGAGCGGTGACGATTGCTCATGATGTACACCCCATAGGGGTATTCGGTGAAAAAGGGAAGAAAAACGGTGAAATGCTCGTTTTCAAAAATGATCCGCTTGCCGAAGTCCTTTTCCGCCTGCAGCATATCGCAGAAAAGGCAACACCCCTTTTCCTCCTTATACCGGCCGGCGTTTTCCAGCTCCAGCTCCAGCTTTTTCGGAAGGAAGGGATAGGCGTAAATCTGCCCGTGAGGATGGGGCATGGTGACGCCCACCACGTCGCCGCGGTTTTCAAAGATAAACACATACCGGATGTTTTCATCCGCCGACAGGACGGTAAACCGCTGCGCCCACAGGTCCACCAGCTTCTTGATGTGATCGGCAGGCAGCTCAGGCAGCGTGACCGTATGCTCGGGAGAGTAGAGGATGACCTCGCATTTGCCGTAGGCCGGGGCGGTTTCAAAAAAGGAGGTGGCCACCGGATCGGGCTGCGGAGGACAGGGGGAGAGGGCGGGGAAATCGTTGTCGTATTTATACACGTCGTAGTGCTCGGGCACCTTGCCGGAGCCGGGGCAGAAGGGACAATAATCCTTGGGCATCTGAGGCCGTCCCTGCCGATGGGAGGCGATCATAATCCAGTCGTTGGTCAGGGGGTGTTTGCGCAGCTCGGCCATACCGATCATCCTTTCCATGTTGTTCTTCGGTTTTGTTTATTCTATGCCGCTCCATTCCTCCAGCTCCTCCAGGCAGATGCCGCCGAAGGGGCGGATGGAGAGGACATGACAGCTTCCTTGTCCGAAAACCGCCTCCATCTGCTCACGGAAGGCGGGCAGCTTCTCCAGAGGAACAAAATTCTGCGTGGTGCCGCCGAACCCGCCGCCGTGCACCCGCCAGGCGCCGCTGTCCTTCAGCAGCAGCTCGGACAGGCAGAGCGCCAGAGACATGGACTGGGAACGGGGATCGTCGGCTGTGTGGATGTTTTGCAGGTATTCAAAGGAGGAATGACCGGATTCGATCACCAGACGCTTGAAGGCTTCGAAATCCTGTCTTTCCAGCGATTCTACTTCCTCCGCTACCCGCTGATCGTCCGCGAAGAAATGCATAGCCCGCAGCACGGCGCGATCTCCGTGCTTTTGCCGCAACTCCGGCAGACGGGCGAGGAGCGCCTCCCGGGAGGAATCCCGCAGATACGCCACCCCCAGGGAGGCGGCAACGGCGCGCATCTCCTCGGGAATAGCGGCGTATTCATGAGTCAGATCCGCATGGTCCCCGCCCACGTCGACGATGCACAAGGCATGTCCACAGGACGAAAAATCAAAGGGTACGGGACGGATGAGCGGATTCCGGGGATCGGCGAAATCGATGGAGATGATCCCCCCCACCGAGGAAGCGGTCTGATCCATCAAGCCGCTGGGCTTGCCGAAATATTCGTTTTCGGCAAACTGGGCGATCTGAGCGATCTCCACCTTGGTGACGGCGTTTTCGTTGTAAAAGGTGTTGAGCATGGCACCCACCAGCACCTCAAAGGCGGCGGAGGAAGAGAGGCCGGAACCCTTGAGCACATCGGAGGTGGTGCAGGCATCCAGACCGCCCGCCGCATATCCCCGCTGGAGCAGGCCGGCGGCTGTGCCCCGGATCAGGGAAGCGGAGCGGTTGCGTTCCGCCGGATTTATCTGGATATCCCCGCAGTCCACCGTATCCAGGGGATAGCCTTGGGACTGGATGCGGATACGGGTGCCGGGACGCCGGCAGGCTACGGCGATCACATCCAGATTCACGCTGGCGGCCAATACCCGGCCGTGATTATGGTCGGTATGATTGCCGCCGATTTCGGTCCGTCCGGGAGCGGAGAAGAGATGTACCTCCCCGTCGCCGAAGGTTTGCAGAAACTCATCGATCAGCTCCGTGTAGCGAAGGCGCTGTCTCTCCACCGCCGCCTCGCCGTACAGGGCGGAAAAAAGGGCATCGTACCGGCCGCCCAGGATGTGCTGCCGTAAAACGCGCGCGTCTGGCATATCCTTCCACCTCATTCTTTAGTTTACTTTTATTATACAGGGATCCACCTGATTTTCAATTCTCTTTTTCATCGTTTACATGGACAGATGTTGCATTGTATGGTATACTTTTTCCGAAAAGGAGGCCGGCCGTATGGACGCTTTCAAATATTCCTTTAAGGATACGCTTAAGGAAAATCTCGGTCTCGCCGTATACAACACCGGATACCAGAAATGCACGGGACGCTATACCTGGGGGCCGGCTCTGCGGGATCATTATCTGGTTCATTATGTCGCGGCGGGAAAGGGCATCTATTCCTGTGGCGGGGAAACGCATCGCTTGGAGCAAGGGGATCTGTTTTTGGTTTATCCCTCCCGGGTGGTCGCCTATTCCGCCGACGAGCGGGAACCGTGGGAGTATTACTGGGTGGGCTTCAACGGTACGGAAGCCAGAAGGATGATCCAGTTAACCGGGTTTGAGGAAGCGCATCCGGTGCTGCGGCTGCCGGAAACGGGGGAGATACGGGAGTTGCTGTTGAGCATCTATCGCTCCAGCGGCAACACCCCCGCCGCCGATGCGGAGATGGCGGGATATCTGTATCTCTTTTTAGCCCGTCTGATTCGGGAGCGGGGGAACGCCGCTTCCACGGATACGCAGGCGGAATATCTCACCCAGGCCATCCGCTTCGTCCAGCGCAATTTTGCCAGCGACATCACCGTGCAGCACATCGCGGATTATGCGGGCGTCAGCCGGAGCCAGCTCTATCGGGCGTTTTTATCCGACTGCGGCGTTTCGCCCCACGATTTCCTCCAAAAGTACCGGATCAACGAGGCCTGCAGCCTTCTGCGCGGCGGCCGGCTTACGGTGGCCGAGGTCGCCGCCTCCGTAGGCTTCAATGATCCGCTGTATTTTTCCAGGGCCTTCAGGCGAATCAAGGGGATCACCCCAACCGACTATAGGAAACAGTCGACTGCGGGAGATACAGCGGAAAAATCCCGATAGTTTTATTGGGAAATTCATAAAAACCCGGTCTCGATTCTGGCCAACCAATGAATTTTCGTGTATTGACAGTATGAGAAGGTATGCCCTATAATGAAAATGGATCAATACACAGGCGGGTGATGGAAATGAAACGGTTCGGGCTGTTGTGGAAATGCCTGCTGCTGGCGGCGCTGGATGTGGGAACAGTCCTGCTCTTTTTTTCCGTCTGGGATGTTGTCCGCCTGAATATTTTTCCCGTCGTGCTGCTCCATTTGTTGTTGGTGCTGCTGATGGTAGATGCGGCGGTTATCGCCCTGCCTTATGCGCGCCGCCGTGTGCCGGGCACCTCCTGGCTGCCCTTTGCGATTCTGACGGCCTTTTATTACGTGGTCGTGGTCTCCTTCACGGCGTTAACCTGTACCTGGATGACGCCATGGAAATACGCAGTCTGGAGCGCGGTCCTTTTCCTGGCCTATGGGGCCAGCGCCCTGGGGATGATCCTTACCAAAAGAAGACGGCATAGATCCCCGGCAGCGGCGCCGGACCAGGCAGACCCGGCTGTGGTTCAGCGGGATATGCAGGATATGGAGCAGATGATCCGTGGTATACAAGGCCTGCTGGAGCCCAGGCAGTTTGAAAGCCTGTGCCGGGCGTATGCCTCTCTGAGGGAGCATCTGGCCTTCTCCACTCCGTTTGGACGCTGCCCCAAGCCGGTTGTGCTGGATATGGAAAAACGCATTTCGGATAAAATCGAGAATTGTCTGGATAAAATGCGTGCCATATCCCCGCAGAACGCGGCGGAAACTGTGACCCGCATCACCCTTTCCCTCATGGATACCAGTGAGCTTGTCAAAAATAAAGAAAGGCTGCTCACCGGCTGATCTTTTATTTTTTAATAAACTGATTTTGTGGAGGTTATGAAGATGAAATGCACAAATTGCGGTGCGGAAATCGGCAACAACGCGAAATGTGAATACTGCGGTACTGTGATGCAGCAGGAAGCGCAGGCCCCTCAGCAGGGAGTTCCCGTTCCGCCGCCGTATCCCACCCAGCAGCCCTATAACGGCCAGCAAGCCGCCCCTCAGGCGCAAAACCCCGCGCCGCAGCAGCCTTTCGGCGCTCCGCCTCAGGCTCCGCAGCCCCCTTATCCTTACGGCGCGCCGCAGCAGCCTTACGGGGTCCCGCAGCCGCCTTATGCCGCACCCGCTCCCATGGTGGTGGATCCCAATATGCAGAAGAGCAAGATGGCGGCCGGTCTCCTGGGAATTTTCCTCGGCAGCTTCGGCGTTCATAATTTTTATCTGGGTTATACCGGCAAAGCGGTGGCGCAGCTTCTCATCACTGTGCTCACCTGCGGCTTCGGCTCCTTTGTTTCCGGCATATGGGGATTGGTGGAAGGCATCATGATCCTGTCCGGCAATATCAATGTAGACGGCAAGAATATTCCGCTGAAGGACTAATACATAAAAAACCATCCGCCCAAAAGGCGGATGGTTTTTTGCGGCAGGGGATGGATCAGCCTTTAGCCAGAATATGGTTGACGCACTGTTCCAACTGCTGCTTGCTGGTGACCTGCAAACCGCTTTGATGGATGTTTTCCTGGATGAAAGCAGGCAGGGTACTCATATACTGCTTGATCTCCGGATTGTTGGTCAGAATATCGTTTTGGGGCATGATTTTCCTCCTCCTTAAAGGGCGGACGCTAGGCGCGCATGGCCAATTCCTTGACGTAGGCGCGCAGCTCTTCCTCTGAATGAAAATGCTGTTCGTTTGCGCGGGCGTTGATCTGCGCCTGCATATCTTCGGGCAGGAGGTAAAAATAATCGTCAAAATCCTTGCTGTGGAATAGATAGGCTTCGGCTCCCATGGGACCGTACAAGCCTTCGGGTCGCATATGCTTTCCTCCTCTCCGTTTTTCGGCCGGGCCAATACTCCCGGCAGCGTTAGTGTTTGCAGGATTCCCGTCTGATCCGGTGGCAAAAGCTGCCGGAAATCATTTTGTTTTCAATTTTTCGAGAGGGTGGAAGGAGGTTTCGGATTTTGCCGACATTTCAGGAGCAGATGCCTTATACCGATGGGGAAAAGCGGTATCATACGCTGTCCTTCGCGTTGCGACGGCGGTTTGGCGCGCCGGTCTGGAAAGCGGCGGTGGACGCCGGCTTCACCTGTCCCAATCGGGATGGAAGCAAGGGGAGAGAAGGCTGTGCGTTTTGTCTGGGCGGCAGCGGCGATTTTACCGCCGGATCCCATTTGTCCCCTGTGGAGCAGATTTCGGCGGAGCAGCGACGGATCCGGCAGCGACGGCCGGACGCCCAGGTGATCGCGTATTTTCAGGCGTATACCAACACCTACGCGCCAGCGGAAAGGCTGCGCATGATATATGACCCGGTCGTCGGGCTGGAAGGGGTCTGCGGAATCAGCATCGCCACCAGGCCGGACTGCCTGCCGGCGGAGGTTCTGAATTATCTGGAAGAGCTTGCCGCCCGCACCTATCTGACAGTGGAGCTGGGGCTGCAGACGATACACGATGCCACAGCAGAACGCATTCGGCGGGGCTACGGTCTGGAAGCCTTTCTGGAGGCCGTTCATCGATTGCATGAGCGGCGGATCCGGGTTTGTGTGCATTTGATTAACGGACTGCCGGGAGAGGAGCCGGAGGATATGCTGGAAACCGCCCGTCTGATCGGCGGGCTGCGGCCGGGAGGCGTGAAAATCCACGCTCTGCAGATTTTAAAGGATACGCCTATGGCGGATTGGTGGAGGAGGGGCGAGGTAAATGCTCTGACCAAGGAAGCCTATACCGATATCGTCTGCCGGCAATTGGAATGGTTGCCGCCGGAGACTGTGATCGAACGGCTGACCGGTGACGGGAGAAAGGAGCTGCTGCTGGCGCCGGATTGGCGCTGCGGCAAAATCGCCGTGCTGGCGGGGATCGACAGAAGACTGCGGGAAGGGGATCGCTGGCAGGGCAAACGGTTTTGCATGGACTCTCCAACTTGAATAAGAGTACGGCGCTTTGTGCAAACGCTTTTATCTATAATATAGGCTTGCACGGAATAAACCGGATATGCTATAATATGAAGTTAGAATAAGCGTCAAAATTTGTCAAAAACAAGGAACAGGGGAGGCGGACCGGATATGGCGCAGAAAGGGATTTTCATACGCGGCGCCAGGGTGCTGGATCCGTCCAGCGGTATGGATGGAACGGCTGACGTCCGGATCGACGGCGACAGGATAACCGCTGTCGGCCACGGCCTTTCCGCCGATGGCTGTACGGTTTTGGAGGCGACCGGCCTTTGCTGTGCTCCCGGGCTGGTGGATATGCACGTGCATTTCCGGGAGCCCGGGCAGACCCATAAAGAGGATATCCACAGCGGCTGCCGGGCGGCCGCTGCCGGGGGCGTCACCTCGGTGGTGTGTATGCCCAACACCACTCCGGCCTGCGATACGCCGGAACGCGTGCGATGGATCCGGGAACGGGCGGTGGGAGCCGATGCGAGGGTGTATCCGGCGGCGGCTATCACCGCCTCTCTGGGAGGCGAAACGCTTACAGACTTCGACCGGTTGAAGGAAGCCGGCGCGGTGGCGGTGACGGACGACGGGCGGCCGGTTCCCACGGCGGACAAAATGATGCAGGCGATGGAAAAAGCTGCCGCCTGCGGCTTGCCTGTTCTTTCCCATTGCGAGGAACTGACCCTGGTGCGGGGCGGTATTATGAACGAAGGCGCCGTTTCCCGTTCACTGGGCGTTCCCGGCCTCCATCGGGGAGCGGAGGAGGTGGCCACCGCCAGGGAAATCGCCCTTGCCGCTGCCACCGGCTGCCCGGTGCATATTTGTCACGTCAGTACAAAAGGAAGCGCCCAGCTCATCCGGGATGCCCGCCGCCGCGGCGTTCCCGTGACGGGAGAGACCGCTCCCCATTATTTTACGATGACCGACGCCCTGCTCCAAGGCCGGGATGCCGATTACCGGATGAATCCGCCGCTGCGTTCCGATGAAGATGTAGCGGCGATTCTTGCAGGTATAGCCGACGGGACCCTCACGGTGATCGCCACCGACCACGCGCCCCACGCGCCTTGGGAGAAGGCGGATTTTGAAAAGGCGCCCAACGGCGCCCTGGGGCTGGAAACCAGCCTGGCCGCGGGAATCACCGCGCTGGTGCGGCCGGGACATATTTCCCTGCTGCGTCTCCTGGAACTGATGTCCACCTCGCCCGCCCGCCTGCTGGGGATTCCGGGCGGTACGCTGGAGCCGGGCGTGCCGGCGGATATCCTGCTGTTCGACCCGGAGGAAACCTGGACGGTGGAGCCGGATCGGCTTCACAGCAAATCCCGGAACACCCCCTTCAAGGGAATGAAACTGACCGGTCGGGTCCGGTATACCCTGCTGGGCGGACGGATTGTATGGCAAGCTGAATAGCTTTACAGAAATACAGCAAACAACGGAGGTAGCTATGGCGCTGGACAGATTGATCGATGCGGTCAAACGGACGGGAAATCCTACGGTGGCGGGCTTGGATCCCAAGCTGGAGTATTTGCCCCCCTCAATGGTGAGCAGACATCTGCAGGAATACGGCGAAACCCTGGAGGGGGCCGCCGCCGCGATCCTGGAATTCAATAAAGGACTGATCGACGCCCTGTGGGACATTGTGCCGGCGATCAAGCCCCAGGCCGCTTATTATGAGATACTGGGCTGGCCCGGGATACGGGCGCTGGCCGAGACCATCGTCTATGCCCGGGCTAAGGGTATGTTCGTGATTACCGACGGCAAGCGCAACGATATCGGCACCACCATGGAAGCCTATGCCGCCGCCCATATGGGACGGGTGCGGGTGGGGGAAGCCTCCTGCACCCCCTTCGGCGGGGATGCGCTGACCGTCAACGGATATTTGGGCAGCGACGGCATCCGCCCGCTGCTGGAGGTTTGCCGTCAGGCGGATACCGCTATTTTTGTGCTGGTGAAAACCTCCAATCCCTCCTCGGGAGAGTTGCAGGACCGTCTGATAGACGGGCAGCCCGTCTACCGGCGGATGGGAGAAATGTGCGAAAAATGGGGGGAAGAGCTTCCCGGCCGATATGGATATTCCGGCGTGGGGGCCGTTGTGGGCGCCACCTGGCCCCAGCAGATCGAGGAGCTGCGGCAGGCGCTTCCCCGCACCTATTTTCTGGTACCCGGTTACGGCGCCCAGGGCGGCGGCGCGGCCGATGTGGCGGGAGCCTTTGACGACAAGGGCATGGGGGCCATCGTCAATTCCTCCCGGGGCATCCTCTGCGCCTGGAAAAAAGAGGGCTGCGCGCCCGAGGAATTCGCGGCGGCCGCCCGGCGGGAGGCGCTGCGGATGAAAGCGGATATCGTGGGGGCCATCCGGTAAAACCGGCTTCCGGCAATCCGGCTTGTCTTGTATCGTCAGAAAGGAATGATGGATAGATGAAAAAGGCTTACCTGCTTTTGGAGGACGGCGCGCTGTATCAGGGATACGCCATGGGGGCGCAGGGAGACGCGCTGGGCGAGGTGGTGTTCAACACCGACATGACCACCAGCCAGGATCTGCTGCAGGATCCCACCTATTCCGGCCAGATCGTGGTGCAGACCTATCCGCTGATCGGCAATCGCGGAGTGGACCCGGAAAGTCCTTCCCGTTTGGTAGCCAGTGGCTATGTGGTCAGAGAATGGTGCGTGGAACCCACCGACGCCCATGAGTTCGTCACGCTGGACGAATATCTCAAGCGGCAGGGGATCGTCGGTCTGTGCGGCATCGACACCCGGGCGCTGACCCGCCATATCCGGGATCACGGCGTGATGAACGGCATGATCCTGGACAACCTCGAAAACCGGGAGGATCGCTTGCAGCAGATGCGGGACTACCGGGTTCCGCCGGCGGTGGGGAAGATCACCGTAAACAAGCCGCAGCGTTTCGTAGCGGAAAACGCCCGCTTCGAGCTGGCCGTGCCGGACTACGGCTTCCGCCGCTCTATCCTGGATTTCCTTCTCAGCCGCGGCTGCAGCGTCACCATTTATCCCGCGTATACCCCGGCTAAGGAGCTGCTGGCATCCGGTGCGGATGGCTTTGTGCTGTCCGACGGCCCCGGCGACCCCTGGGACAATCCGGAAATCGTGGAGATTATCCGGGAGCTTGCCAAAGCGGACAAGCCGATTTTCGGCTGGGGATTGGGTCATCAGCTAATGGCCGTGGCGGCGGGCTACCGGATCGAAAAGCTGCCGGTGGGGCACCGGGGCAGCAATCAGCCGGTGCGCAACCTGGATAACGGCAGGGTCATGGTGACCGAGCAGAATCACGGTTACACAGTGGCGCTGGATAGCTTAGACGACGAAGCGGAGGCTTTTCTGCGCAACGTCAACGACGGCACCGTGGAAGGGCTGCGCTACAAAAATCATCCCATCCTGACCGTCCAATTCGAGCCGGCGGACGGCAACGGCTATCAGGA
>CAKTTT010000079.1 GCA_934615635.1 uncultured Eubacteriales bacterium
AGGCGAGGCGGCCCAATCGAGACAGGTCAGAAGATAGCATTCTTCTATAATGGCGATGAGGTTGCAGCCAACGTAAAAATACCGGACGGCGGTATAGCCTTTGTACAGCAGGGTCAGCAGCAGCAGGGAGAGCCCCGTGGAGAGGAGATTCGACAGAAAATCCGCCGACCGCACCAGGGATATCAGCAGGCCGATGGCTTGTATGGCGATGAAGACCCGCAGGATGGTGCGTCCTCTTGCCTGCTGATCGTCGTCTCTGGCCAGGAATTCCTGCAGCGCCCGCTCTTTTTCCTCCTGGGATATGGTTTCGAACCGGGAGAAATCCGGCTCCGCATCCGGCGCGGGCAGCTTCAGCGTACGGGTGGCGCGGAGAAGGGAATCCGCCAGCGCGTCCATACTGCGGCAGTCCTCGCTGTGCAGCCGGCTGAAGGTCGCTAGAAGCTGCCGGGCGTTGGTCTCTTCTTCCGCCAGCTCCCGGCGCCGGACCTGCACGATGGCGGGAACGGATTCCGGCGTGCGCAGCATGGTGAGAATCGCTTCGATGGAAAAGCCGGCTTTCCGCAGCGCCGCCACCCGCTCCAGCCTTCGAATATCCTCGGATGAGAATTCGGTGTATATCCGGTCGCCCTTTTCCATGGCTTGGGGATGAAGCAGCTCCCTCTCCACATAATATCGCACGGTTTTTTCGGTCAGTCCGGTCTGCTGGCAGACCTCCTTGATCTTCATGAAAACCACCCTCCCTGTCCTTTGTTCTCCCATCATACACTCTGCCCCAAGGGAAGTGTCAACCCCTTTTCACTTGAAATGCAGGAAAAAAGTCCGGGGGTAGATTTCGGTTTGTCTAAATACGTATTGCTAGGCCCGTGGCCGTATGCTATACTGATAGCAAAATGCGGCTGCGCGGGATTTGGCCGCGGAGAAACGTCCCGCAGGCGGCGCCGGGACCGGACGGCAGGAATTGCGGGCATGGATCGCCCGGCCGCGGCGTTACTGCGTCGGATTTCTCCCGCGGGCAAGGACGCGGGCAGGGCTTTTCGTATACGCAAGAGGGGGAGGATACATATGAGCCGGATAAAAAATGAACCCAGGCACAAAAACGGGATCCTGCAGGCGATTCGCGAACAACTGGAGCATCGCGCCATGTGGCTCTATCTGCTGTGCGATGAGGCGGGGAAGAAGGGGCTGAAATGGGAGGATTTCGGCTGTGAAGCGGTGCGCCGATGCGGCTGCTTCCAGGGGGCCGGACTGGTGAAAAAGGGCGGAACCGACAGCCTCAAGGGGCTGAAAAAGACGCTGTTCACCAAGCCCGCCCAACTGGTGTTTGAGATGAAAATCCGGGAGAGCGAGGACGATCGCCTGTCCATCGATTTCCATTACTGCCCGCTGGTGAAGGCCTGGCAGAAGCAAGGCTGCACCGATGAGGAGATCGAGCGGCTGTGCGATATGGCCATGTGCGGCGACCGCGGAATCGCCTCCGCTTACGGCGCGCGGTTGGAGCTGCCCAAAACCATCGCCCGGGGCGACGATATTTGCGAAATCCGGTTTAAAAAGGGCTTGGAAAAGGAGGGGGAACCGTCTTGAACGACTTTCTGCAAAAAGCCAACAGCTTTCCCATGTATGCGGTCGCCTTTGTGGTGATCGCCGTGGTGATGCTCATGGCGGCGTTTTTCCTTTTCAAGGCCTATCGGGAGGGCTTGAAAATCGGTATGGAGAAGAAAAAGCTGCATAAGGTGCTGACATCCAGCGTCGTCTTTTCCATCGTTCCCTCCATCGGCATCCTGATGGGGGTCATCACCCTGGCGGGGTCCCTGGGGATTCCGCTGCCCTGGCTGCGGTTGTCGGTGATCGGCGCCCTCCATTACGAAACCATGGCGGCGGACACGGCGGCCAAGGCGGCGGGCGTCTCCCTGAGCGCCGACGCCATGACCGGCAGCGCCTTCGTGACCATCGCCATCGTCATGACCGTCGGGATCATCTGGGGCGGCGTGTTTTGTATCATCGCCCTGAAAAAATACCAGGGCAAGGTCAATAAGGTTTCTCAGAAGGACAACCGCTGGGGTACCCTGATGTTCAACGCCATGTTCATCGGGATGGTTTGCGCCTTTATCGGGGCGGGCTTCGCCACCATGAGGGTGACGGGCAGCCTGACCAGCCTGGTGGTCATCCTGGTTTCCGCCCTGTTTATGCTGCTTTTCACCTGGCTGTCCAAGCGGCCGCGGCTGAAATGGATAGAGAGCTTTTCCCTCTCGGTCAGCATGATTTTCGGAATGGCTTCCGCCGTCGGGTATTCCTGGCTGGAACCCCGGCTGCTGGCGATGTTCCAGTGAGGAGGGGATGAAAATGGCGAAAAACAAATCCGGGACCCGGAGCTTTGACGATACCATGCACTTTTACGGAAGGATCTGGACGGCCGTCTGTCTGTTCCTGATGCTTTGCGTACCGCTGTTCATCGGCCTGTATTTTAAAGCGGTTCCCAGCTTGAACGGTGTGCTGATGGGCTCCTTCGGCGTCTGCCTGATCTTTCTGCCCTCCAGCATTGTGGAGGTGATCACCTACGCGCCCATGATGGGAACGGGGGCCACCTATCTGGCCTTTGTCACAGGCAATCTGTCCAATCTGAAGATTCCCTGCTGCATGAACGCCCGGGACATCGCCGGGACGGAATACGGAACCAGGGAGAATGAAATCGTTTCCACCCTTTCGGTGGCCGCCTCCGCCCTGGTGACCTGCGTGGTGCTGATGGTGGGGGTGCTGGCCCTGACGCCGCTGACCCCCATCCTGTCCGACCCGGCGCTGAAGCCCGCCTTCGACAACGTGGTGCCCGCCCTGTTCGGCGCGCTGGGCTACAAATATTTTTCCCAGGCCCCCAAAATCGCCCTGGCTCCCTTTATCGCCATGGTGGGGCTTTGCCTGCTGGTTCCCCAGGCGGCGGACAGCGTGGCGATTCTGGTTCCCGTTTCCGCGCTGATCTCCATCGGGGTGGCGCGGCTGCTTTACAAGAAGAATATGCTTTGAGATAAGGGGTGGTTTCCTTGAAATGGGTGCTGTATATTCTGCTGGTGCTTCTGGCTGTGCTGTTGCTGCTCTTGTTGGCGGCGGTGATCCGGGCGGCGCTGATGAAGCGGAAGAAAGGCGAGCCGTCACCTTCCGCCCTGGACGCCATGGCGCTGGATAACGACCGATATGTGGCGGACTTGGCGAGGATGATCGGATACCCCACCGTCAGCCGGCGGGGAGAGACGGATCTGGCGGTTTTCGCCGCTTATCGCAGGGAGCTGGAAAGCCTGTTTCCGCTGCTTCATGAACGGTTGGAAAAAACGGTGATGGACGACGGCTCGCTGCTGTTCCGGTGGCGGGGGAAAGAGTCCCAAAAGCCCGCCGTGGTGCTGATGTCCCATTCCGATGTGGTGGAGGCGACGGGCCAATGGAGCCATCCTCCCTTTGAGGGGGAGGTGGCCCAGGGCCGGATATGGGGCCGTGGAACCATGGACACCAAGGGCTCGCTCTGCGCCATTCTGGAGGCGGTGGAAGGCCTGCTGGCCGACGGATTCACGCCGCCGGTGGACGTATACATAGCCAGCTCCTGCAACGAGGAGATCATGGGGGAGGGCGCCCCCAAAACGGTGAAGCATCTGCTGGATCAGGGCGTCAAGCTGGATCTGGTGCTGGATGAGGGAGGCGCTGTGGTGGAAGCTCCCATGCCCGGCCTCAAGGGGCACTACGCCATGCTGGGGATTCTGGAAAAGGGCTATGCGGATGTGCGGTTTGTGGCCCGTTCCAAGGGCGGTCACTCCAGTACGCCGCCGAAACATACCCCCATCGCCCGCCTGTCCGCCTTTGTCGACCATGTGGAGCGGCATCCTCCCTTTAAAAAGAAGTTCACCCCTCCGGTAAAGGATATGTTCGCCGCTCTGGCGCCGGATATGGCCTTTCCCTTCCGGCTGCTGTTCGGCAATCTGTGGCTGTTCGGCCCGTTGCTGAAAGCGGTGATGCCGGGTATCAGCGGCCAGGCCGGGGCCCTTTTGCGCACCACCTGCGCCTTTACCATGGCGGAGGGCAGCGGCGCGCCCAACGTGATCCCCGAAACCGCCTCGGTGACGGCGAATCTGCGCTTCATGGTGCATCAGCCCATGGAGGATTCCCTGGAGAAGCTGCGCCGCATCGCCGCCAGGTTCGACGTGGAGATGGAGGTGCTGGAGGCGCACGACTGTTCCCCGGTGGTGGATACCCAATCCGCCGCCTATCGGTATGTGGAGTCCTGCGTCCGCAAGGTGTTCCCCGAGGCCGGGGTGGCGCCCTATGTCATGCTTGGCGGCACCGATGCCCGGCATTACGCGCCCTATGCCACGGCGGTGCGCTTCGCCCCGCTGGTGATCAGCGGCGCGCAGATGGCCGCCGTCCATGGCCGGGATGAAAACATCGACACGGCGGCCCTTTCCGGCGCTGTGGGCTTTTATCGCTATGTTTTGGAGCATTATCCCCAATAAAATCGAAATGCAGGGAGGAATGAGTGAAGATGGACAGTCAATGGAAAGAGGCGCTGCAAAATCCGCCCAAGGCTTACCGACCGGTGCCCTTCTGGTCCTGGAACGACCGGCTGGAAACCGAGGAAACCCGCTGGCAGATCGCTGAAATGGACAAGGAGGGGATGGGCGGCTTTTTCATGCACGCCCGCGGCGGCCTGCAGACCGATTATATGGGCCGGGAGTGGATGGATAATGTAACCGCCGGCATCGACGAGGGTTGTAAACGGGGGATGTATGCCTGGGGGTATGATGAAAACGGCTGGCCCAGCGGCTTCGGCAGCGGGGTGGTCAACGGTATGGGAGAGCGGTACCAGCAGAAATACCTGCGCTGGGAATGGGTGGATCAGGCGGTGGAAACGCCCCGTACCATCGCCTGCGTTCCCCATGGCGGCCGCGTGATGCACTTTTATTATGAGGTGAATCCTTTTTATGTGGATCTGCTGGATCCCGAGGTAACCAGGGAGTTCCTGCGCTGCACCCATGAGCGGTACCGGGACGAGCTGGGGACGGCTTTCCGGGATATGGCAGGCTTCTTCACCGACGAGCCGCAGGTGTCCCGCAATGGGATTCCCTGGTCGCTGCTGCTGCCGGATGCCTACCGGGAGCGGTATGGCGAGGAGCTGTCCGCGCTGCTTCCCGGGCTCTTCCGCGAGGAGGGGGAGTGGAAACGCACACGGTTCCGCTTCTGGCAGTTGGTGCGGGATATGTTCGCGGACCACTTCATGAAGCAGCTATATGATTGGTGCGAGGAAAACGGCGTGAGGCTTACCGGCCACATGGTGCTGGAGGAAACCCTCCATTCCCAGTTGGTGAGCAACGGCGCCTGTATGCCCTGCTATGAATTCATGCATATTCCCGGCATGGACTGGCTCACCCGTTCCACGGCGGTACCCGCCACGCCCGTTCAGGTGGCGTCGGTGGCGCATCAGTTAGGGAAAAAGCAGATCCTCAGCGAGACCTTCGCCCTGTGCGGCTGGAACGTCAGCTTTGAGGAGCTGCGCTGGATCTATGAGCATCAGATGGTCCGGGGCGTTACCCTGCTTTGTCCGCATCTGGAGGGCTACACCCTGCGGGGAATCCGCAAGCGGGATTATCCGGCCACCCTGTTTTATCAGCAGCCCTGGTGGGGGGATTACCACCGTTTTGTGGATGCCATGAGCCGCATAGGTATGCTGCTGTCCGAGGGAGAGGTGGCCTTCGAGACCCTGATGCTCCATCCCCAGTCCTCCGCCTGGATCTGCTACAACAATACGGACAACACCGACCTGCAGAAATATGACGACGGATTCCGGGACTTGATGAAGGAGCTGGAGGACGCCCAGATTCCCTACCACCTGGGAGACGAGCGGATTTTGCAGCGCCATGGAGGGGTGGAGGACGGCTGCCTGCGGGTGGGTACCCAACGGTACCGCGCGGTGCTGGTGCCGCCCTGTCTCAACCTCAGCGGGCCGGTGCTGAAGCTGCTGGAGGCGTTCCAGGCGGCGGGCGGCCTGATCGTCTGGAACGACAGCCTGCCTGCGTTGGTGGATGGCGAACCCTCCGCCGCGCCGGCGGAGCTGGCGCAAAGAGGAATCGTGCGGCCCATGGGAGAGATGGCGGCCGCGCTGCCGCAGGATATCTGCCGGGTTCACCTGCAGGAAGAGGACGGAGACGGCCGGGAGATCGGCGCCACCCTGCGGCGGTTCGACGGGGTGACGATGACCTATCTGGTGAATACCGCCTTTCATCCCCGCCGGATAAAGGTGGAGCTGGAAGCGGGCCGGGCGGCCAGGCTGTGCCTGGAGGACGGAACGCTGCAGCCTCTGACCGGCGAGAACCGCGGCGATAAAACGGTCGTAGAGCTGACGCTGGAGGGAATGGGTTCCGCCGTACTCTTCAGCGGATTGGCTGAAGAGCAGCCGGAGCGGCTTCTGGAACGGGAGGCTGCGGTCCCGCTGAAGCTGGATGAGGACTGGACGGTGGCGGCGGCGGAGCCCAACGCCCTGACGCTGGATTTCTGCGATTGCTGGTTCGACGGAGAGCTGGTGGGACGGGATATCCCGGTCAACAATATTCAGGAGCTGGCCTGCGCCCTGGAGCGGCCGGTGGAGGTGGAGCTGGCCTTCCGCTTCACGGTGGACGTTCTGCCGGAGAAAGCGCCGGAGCTGGTGCTGGAAACACCCGAGCTGTTCCGGGTGTTCCTCAACGGCGAAGAGGTGGAAAAGCAGCCGAACGGCTATTATTTCGATAAATCCTTTATCCGTTTGCCGCTGCCCCAGGTCAGAGAGGGAGGCAACGAGCTGCGGCTGTCGCTTTCTTTCCATCAAAGCCCGGAGGTTTATGAAAACATCCGGAAATCGCTGGTATTTGAATCAGAGAAGAACAAGCTCAGTTATGATCGGGAGATCGAGGCGGTGTATCTTATCGGCGACTTCGGCGTGAAGGCCGGGAGCGCCTTTGAAGGGCTGGAGCGGCAGGCCTCCCGCTGCACCGGCGGCTTCGCCCTCTCCCGGCGTCCGGATAAGGTCCGGACAGGCAACCTGGTGGAGCAGGGCTTCCCCTTCTTTGCGGGAAAGATCACGCTGAGACAGACGGTTCGCCTGAGCCGGGAGGAACTGACCGGCCGCTGTCTGCGGCTGGCCCGCCGCGGTGCCATGGTGACGGCGGTGCGGGTCAACGGCAAGGAAGCGGGCAAGATCCTGTGGGCGCCCTACGAGATGGCGCTGGACGGCCTCCTGCGGGAGGGCGACAACGAGATCGAGGTGGAGCTGACCGGCACCCTGCGCAACCTTTTGGGACCTCATCATGATAAAAACGGGGAAAGCTACGTCGTCGCGCCGGGGAGCTTCTTCCAGTACTCGCCTCAGTGGCGAGGCGGCGCCAATGCCGATTGGGACAACGGATACTGCTTTGCGGATTTCGGCCTATACCTCTGATTGTATGCATAACCCCCGCCCCGGCTGTCAATTGACAGCCGGGGCGGGGGTTATCCGATCGGGAACCTCTTATGATATGCCCGGAGGGGCGGTTCCGCTTTGGCGATCCCCGAGAAAGGAAGGACGGCAAAGCGGGAAGGGGGACGGGAAGCGGAGCAAAGCCTCAGGTGGCCTCATTTTGACGGCGAAACGGACCAGTATGCCGGATACCGAAGTCAGGCGTGAGGGGGGAACAGGGGAAAGCAAAGGGGAGAGGCTCCGTTACCGCCTTTTCCTTGGTCCATCTTCCGGAGTGGCCGATTTAAGATTTCCCCGGTGTTTCCGCCACCGGTATCCATACCCGCATATCGCTTTCTCCGCGATTGGCGAAGGTGTAATAGGGGATGAAGGTGAGCTCGCAGGGGGAAAATTGCGGCGAATAGGGCTGGTAGAGCGGGGACGCCGGTTCCACCGTCCGCCGCCAGCCCGAGGCGTGGATAAGAGGAAGAGGCGCGGACGGATGGGGAGACAGCCGGGCATGAAGAGCGGCGGACACCCGCAGATCCTGCAGAAGAGGGCCGTTATCCACCCCTTCCAGGCAGTAGATCACCGGTCCGCGGCGCAGAGCTGCCCTGCCGGTATTGTCGTACGCCTCCGGCCGGGACTCCACCAGCTCGGGTTCCATTGTCAAATCCAGAAGCAGCTCAAAGCGGTCGTTTGGCACATCTATCAAGGCATATCCCTTTACAAGTCGATGAGCCGCCGAACCTTGTTCGGTCATGAGGCGGAAGCTGTGACACCATCCGGGAATCCGAACGCCCAGGGTCATGCCGGCGGCCCCCTCCAGCCGGAACTGGATCCGCCCGTCCGCCGGATATTGAGTGGACTGGGTCATCCGTATCCTTCGGGAGCCGCTTTCCCAGGCGGCCGTGCTGTCCATATACTGATGGACGAACAGCCGGCTGTCGTCGTGAGTATACAGGAAATCCCCGACGGAGGCCGCCAGCCGCGCGATGTTGGGAGGACAGCAGGAACAGTCGAACACCTCCACCCGCTGAGTAATGGGCAGATGCTCCTCCTGCTTCACGGAAGGATTGCGCCCGTGGTGAAGCAGGTTGATCTCCAGCGGGTTTTCATAGAAAAAGCGGGTGCCGTCCAGCGAGATGCTGGCGAGATAACCGTTGTAAAGCGCCAGTTCCGCCGTGTCCGCATATAGGGAATCGGATTCCAGCCGCAGCATCCGCCGGGCGAAGAGGGCCAGCCCGATGGCGGCGCAGCTTTCGGTATAGGCGGTTTCAGTGGGGAGATCGTAATCCTTGGTAAACGCCTCGCCGCTGCTGGAGGATCCGATGCCGCCGGTGATATACATCCGCTTGTCGGTTATGTTCCGAAACAGTGCCCGACAGGCATGAAACATGGCGTCGTCACCGTATTCATAGGCCTCGTCCGCCATGCCGCAGTACAGATAAGTCGCCCGCACCGCATGGCCTTCCGCCGTGGTCTGTTCCCTGACCGGCAGATGGGATTGCGAGTATAGGGGGGAGCACCATTCGGCTTCCGTATCCTTGGCGTTGTTCCCCCGCTGATCCAGGAACCACCGGCTCAGTTCCAAATAACGGCTTTCTCCCGTACAGCGGTAAAGCTTTACAAGCGCCAGCTCGATTTCTTCATGACCGGGGGTGACAAACCCCACCGACTGCTCTGTTTTAAAGATTTTTTCGATGTAATCGGCGTACCGGCACATACATTGCAGGAACAAATCCTTCCCCCGGGCGTTGTGATAGGCCACCGCCGCCTCCATCAAATGACCGGCGCAATAGAGCTCGTGGGCGGTTCGCTCCTGAAACCGCTTCTCCGGTTCCACCACGGTGAACCATACGTTGAAGTAGCCGTCCGCCCCTTGATGCGCGGCGATCTGCTCCACCGTCTCATCGATCATCCCTTCCAGCCGGGGATCTTCTTCCTTTTGCAGGATGTAGGCGGCGGCCTCTATCCATTTCGCCACATCGGAATCATAGAAGATGTGGGGCTTATGCGGGTCGCCGGGCTTCCAATCGAACCAGAAGGCGGCAAACCGGCCGGTTTCCTGAAAGCGCCGCCAAATGGCATAAATGGTCGCGCTGTGATTGAGGGCCTGCCGCTCCTGCCAAAATCCGCTGTTGAGGGTTACGGCGGAAAAATCCACGCTTTGCAGATGCTCCATCGGAATTCCTCCCTGTTTTCTTGTGTTTCTGTAGGGATTCTGCTATTATCATAACGAAATCCCCGTATGGCGGCAAGATAGAAAAACAGAGAAAAGAGGAGAAAATCCGAGATGCTTCTGTGGGAAGAAGGAGGGCCCTCCCTGCGC
>CAKTTT010000080.1 GCA_934615635.1 uncultured Eubacteriales bacterium
GGATGTGGTGGGAAAGGAATACGTCGATTTCGGCAGCGGCATCGGCGTCAACGCCCTGGGCTACTGCGATCCGGGGTGGACGGCGGCGGTGGCCGCTCAGGCGGCGAAGCTGCAGCATATCTCCAACCTGTATTACAGCCCGGTGCAGGCGGCCTTCGCCGACGAGCTCTGCCGGGCGGCGGGGATGGGCCGGGCCTTCCTCTGCAATTCGGGGGCGGAGGCCAACGAGTGCGCCATCAAGCTGGCCAGGAAATACAGCGCGGACGCCTACGGCGCCGGCCGGTCCACCATCGTGGGGCTGCGGAATTCCTTCCACGGCCGCACCATCACCACCCTGTCCGCCACCGGTCAGGATGTTTTTCATCAACACTTTTTCCCCTTCACCGAGGGGTTCGTTTTCGCCCAGGCCGGGGATCTGGAGGATCTGATGCGCCGTATGGACGACACCGTCTGCGCCGTGATGCTGGAATGTGTGCAGGGCGAGGGCGGCGTGGTTGCGCTGGATTTCGAGTATCTCCGGGCGGTGGAGAAGCTGTGCCGGGAACGGGACGTGCTGCTGCTGGTGGACGAGGTGCAGACCGGCGCGGGGCGGACTGGGCGGTTCCTGGCCTGCGAGCACGCGGGAATCCGGCCGGATGTGGTGACCCTGGCCAAGGGCCTGGGCGGCGGGCTGCCGGTGGGCGCCTGCCTGTGCGCCGAGCGGCTGGGCGGCGTGATGGGGCCGGGGACCCACGGCTCCACCTTCGGCGGCAACCCGGTGGTGTGCGCCGCCGGGCGGTATATGCTCTCCCGGCTGTCCGATCCGGATTTTCTGGCCCAGGTCGCCCGGAAGGGGGAGGTTTTCCGCCGCCGGCTGTCCGCCATGCCCCATGTAGCCGAGGTGCGGGGCTTGGGCATGATGCTGGGGGTGAAGCTGGATAAGGGAAGCTCCCGGGAAGCGGCGGAGAAATGCCTGGAAAACGGCCTGCTGATTCTCACGGCCAAAACGCTCCTGCGGCTGCTGCCGCCGCTGAATATCAGCGAGGAGGAAATGGACAGGGGACTGTCCATTTTGGAATCCACTCTGGCGGCCCTGTGAGCGGGCCGGATAACGAAAGGTTGAAAGGTAGGGAATTCCCATGAAGCATCTGCTCAAGCTGCTGGATCTTTCCAAGGAGGATATCATCGGTATCCTCAATCTGGCCGACCAACTGAAATATGAGCGCCGGCACGGCATCGCCCATCCGCTGCTGGCGGGCAAAACCCTGGGAATGATTTTTCAAAAATCCTCCACTCGCACCCGGGTGTCTTTTGAAACGGGCATCTATCAACTGGGCGGGCAGGGGCTTTTCCTCTCCTCCCGGGATCTGCAGATCGGCCGGGGTGAGCCGGTGGAGGATACCGCCCGGGTGCTGTCCCGGTATCTGGACGGCATCATGATCCGCACCTTCGCCCAGGCGGAGGTGGAGAGCCTGGCGGAATACGGCTCCATCCCCGTCATCAATGGACTGACCGATTTCTGCCATCCCTGTCAGGTGTTGGCGGATCTGATGACGGTGCGGGAGCACAAGGGGATCCTGGAAGGGCTCAAGATGTGCTACATCGGGGACGGGAACAATATGGCCAACTCCCTGATCGTGGGCGGCCTGAAGGTGGGGATGTCGGTGGCCGTGGCCTGCCCCGCCGCTCACCGGCCCGATTCCGCCGTGCTGGATTTCGCCGCGGGATACGGAGACAAATTCCTGCTGACCGAGAGCTGCGCCGAGGCGGCCGCAGGCGCGGATGTGATTTTCACCGATGTGTGGGCATCCATGGGCCAGGAGGAGGAAGCGGCGCAGCGCCGGGTGGCCTTCGCTGGCTATCAGGTGAACCGGGAGCTGCTGGCGGCGGCCAATCCGGAATGTATGGTGCAGCATTGCCTGCCCGCCCACCGCGGCGAGGAGATCACCGCCGACGTGTTCGAGGAGCACGCGGAGGAGATCTTCGACGAGGCGGAAAACCGTCTCCACGCGCAGAAGGCGGTCATGGTCACCCTGATGAAATAGGAGAAACGAAGAAATCCCCGCGTTCTGTTCTGACGGAGCGCGGGGATTCGGCTGTCTGTCCGCCGTTTACGGCAGGCGGGAATTCCCGGGGATGATAAAAAACAGCGCGGGCTTTTGGCAAGATCGCCAAAAATAGGAAAAAGCGGGGCTTTTCCGGCCTTTTGCTGGACTTTTTAACGGAAGCTCTCTATAATAGAATAGGTTTTTATGGCAGATAACGAAAACGAGGGCAGATGTGGGCCTGAAGCCTGTTGAAAGGGGTCTTTTTGTGGAGAGGATCGTCATCATCGGCGCGGGGCCTGCCGGTCTGACCGCCGCCTTTGAGCTGCTGCGGCGGGGAGCGGGATATGAAATCGTCATTCTGGAGGAAAGCGGGGAAGTCGGTGGTATTTCCAGGACGGTATGCCATGCGGGCAACCGGATGGATATCGGCGGCCACCGCTTTTTTTCCAAGGACGACCGGGTGACCCGATGGTGGCACGACCGGATGCCCAACCAGGGGGCTCCCTCCTTCGACGACCGGCTGCTGGGCCGGGAGAAGCCGCTGGAGGAGGGCGGGCCGGATCCGGACCGGGAGGACCGGGTGATGCTGGTGCGCCGCCGGGTATCCCGCATTTACTATCTGAAGCACTTTTTTGATTATCCCATCAGCATGAAGCTGCAGACCTTCCGGAACATGGGGTTCGCCCGCACCGTCAAGGCGGGCTGCAGCTATCTGAAATCCACCGTCTGCAAGCTGCCCGAGACCTCCCTGGAGAATTTTTATATCAACCGCTTCGGCAGGGTGCTGTACGGCATGTTTTTCGAGGGCTATACGGAAAAGCTGTGGGGCCGCCATCCCAGGGAGATATCCGCCGATTGGGGCGCGCAGCGGGTGAAGGGCCTTTCCATCCGCGCCGTACTGAAGGATATGCTGGGGAAGGTGCTGCCGGGCGGCAAAAAGAATAAGCAGGTGGAAACCTCTCTCATCGAGGAGTTCCTTTACCCCAAATACGGCCCCGGCCAGTTGTGGGAGACGGTGGCCGACGAGGTGGAGGCGATGGGGGGCCGGCTGCTGAAGGGCTGCCGCGTCACCGGCTTCCGCACCGCCGCCGACGGAAGCCTTACCGCCGCGCTATACGAGCAGGAGGGGGCGCTTAAGGAGTTGGAAGGGGATATCTTCATCTCCTCCATGCCGGTGAAGGATCTGGTGGCCGGACTGGGAGAGGCCGCGCCGGCGGAGGCCCGCCGGATCGCCGCGGGGCTGCCCTACCGGGATTTCGTCACCGTGGGTTTGCTGGTGAACCGCCTGCATCTGAAAAACGAGACGGACATCCCCACATTGGGGAATATTGTCCCCGATTGCTGGATCTATGTCCAGGACGTGGGGGTCAAGCTTGGCCGGATCCAGATATTCAACAACTGGTCCCCTTATATGGTGAAGGATCCGGAGCACACTGTGTGGATCGGTCTGGAATACTTCTGCACCGAGGGGGACGACTTTTGGCGTATGGATCAGGCCGCCTGCGTGCAGTACGCGGCGGACGAGCTGGTTTCCATGGGGATCATCGGCCGCCGGGAGGATGTGCTGGACTCCCACCGGGAGCGGGTAAAAAAAGCCTATCCCGCGTATTTCGACACCTATGCGGAGATGGACAAGCTGATCGCTTATCTGGACGCCATCCCCAACCTCTACTGCGTGGGACGCAACGGCCAGCACAGGTACAACAACATGGACCATTCCATGGTCACCTCCTTTGAGACGGTGGATTGCATCCTGTCCGGAGGCGTTTCCAAGGAAGCGATCTGGAAGGTGAATACCGAGCAGGAATACCATGAGGAAAAACAAGAATGAACGGGATATACTATCCTCATAGCGCAGGATAGAATACAGGCGTATAGCAGGGACGGCGTACCGGGCGGAAAGGGCCAAGGCCCGGGTGCGGATTTTGCGGACGGAAGGCCAGGGAAGAGCCCAAAACAGTGGGAAGGGCGCGGCGGAATGAGAGACGCCCCTGAAAGCGGCGCACTCTTTGGAATTTTGGAGCGCCCGGCAGGCAGGCGGTTTCCTAAAGCGGCGGAGAAAGGTTACAACCTTGTAGCCATTCGTTACAAGGTTGTTCCTGTGAAAGATCGGCCGGTTTTGGTATACTTTTAGTGTTCCATAGCCCCTGCCGGCTCCCGGCGGGAAACACGGGGAAGGATGGAAAGAATGGCAACCATGCAGTCCAAGAAGAAGAAAAAAGGCCGCGCCAGCAGCCTGGTGGTGTTTTTGCTGGTTTTCGTCCTTTTTCTGGTGATATTCGGGGGCCTCTGCTTATGGGCCATCGTCAGGCTGAATCAGGATATGCGCGGCAAGAACGCTTCCTCCGCCAGTTTGCTCAACGTGTCGGGCGCCGTCTATTCCGGGGCGGATGCCCGCAACCTGCTGATCATACCGGAGGACGCCGGTCAGGCGCAGAGCTTTGTCATACTGCGGATAGATCCCGCCAACGTCCGGATCCGCTCTCTGGCTCTGCCGCGGGAAACCTATGTGACGGTGGGGACGGAGCAGACCCGTTTGTTTGAGCTGTATGCCGGGCAGGGCGTTAAGGAGACGGAGAAGGCCGTCGCCGAGCTGCTGAATATTGAAATCGACCATTACGCGGTGGTTACCTATGCCAATTTGCAGAAGATCATCACCTACCTCAACAACGGCGTGCTGATCACTTTGACGGAGAATCTGGATTATACCAGCGGGGACGGCGGCTATACCCTCAAGCTCAACGGCGGGCGGCAGATCCTCTCCGCCGCCCAGGTGGTGGATGTACTGCGCTATCCCGCTTGGCACGGCGGGCGTCGGCAGCAGTCGGAGATCCACTCCGAGATCACGACGGCGATGATCAACCAATATCTCACCGAAGCTCGTAAGAGCAAGGCTGACGATGATTTCGGCAATATCGTCAACCTGATGACCACCGATATCCGGGTTTCCCATTATAACGAAAGCAAGGATGCGCTGCTGTATCTCGCTTCCCGCAACACCAACGCCGATATCTGCGCCGTCACCAGGGTGGAGGGCGAATATGTGGGAAGCGGGGCGGAGATCCGGTTTGAGGTGCAGGATCAAGCGACGAATCTGAAAAACACCTTTAGTAATCACACCTGAATTGCGGCCGGTTTCGCTGTGGTATTTCCATCGTCTAAATACCGGATCCCCGAGGGGAAACAGTGGAGTTGTGTTACAATAGGGTTGGCGGCTGCGGCCGATCACATCCATGGAGGTTCCCTCACTTGAGACGGTTTTTGGCAGGACTTGGCTTGGCCGGCGTGCTGGCGCTCTCCGGCTGCTCTCTCATATGGCCCGGCTCTTCCTCCGGGGAGAGCGGCCCTTCCGCGCCCGCTTCCGACAAATATCTGGAGGAATATGCGGAGCGGTGGTGCTACAAGCATCTGGACAGCCGTCTGCGGGAAAATTACGGCGCGGTATATACGGCGGTCAAGGACAGCTTCGGCCGGGACGAAACCGTCAGTATTCGGGATTCCAGCGAGGGGACGGCAAGGGAATACAGCACCGGGCTGGAAATCCAGCTTCCCGAGGCGCTGCGCAGCCGGGAAGAGGCCAAGTTGATTTACACTGCGTTCACCTGGGATAACCCCCAGTTTTTCTATATCGGCAACACCTACAGCTACAAGGGCTACCGCTCCGGCGGGGTGGATTATTACGACCGGTTCACGCTGGTGTTCACCATGAACGCCCGGGAGCGGGAGCAGGCGCAGAACAAGCTGGAACGGGTGGTGGACCGGTTGGTCAACAGCCGTGCGGACACAGGGGAATTCGCCTCCGAGCTGTATTTTCACGACCAGCTTCTGGAGATCTGCTCCTATGATAAAAACGCCGCCGCCAGCGACGATCCGGCGCAGCTCTTTCCCAACGCTTTTTCCGCTTACGGCGCGCTGGTGGAGGGGAAGGCGGTATGCGAGGGCTATTCCCGCGCCATGCAGCTTCTGCTGCACGAGGCGGGGATGAAGGCCACCCTGGTGGGGGGCTTTGACGACCAGAATGTGGCCCATATGTGGAACATGGTCACGATCGATGGACGCAACTACCATTTGGACGCCACCTGGGATGACAGCGAGGATTATCCCCGCCATACCTTTTTTAACCTCACCACCGAGGAAATCCTGCGGACCCACCGGCTGGACGGGGAGAACATCGGCGTGGATACCTGCACCGCTGTGGATGCCAACTATTACCGCCGGACGGGGAATTTTCTGAAAACCGCCAAGAAGAGCGCCGTCGCGGACGCGATTGCCCGTCAGGTGACGGCGGGCGGGAATGTGGTGGACCTGCGTTTCACCCCCGACACCTATATGAACGCCATGACCTTTATCGCCGACCAGGATGAACTGATAAGCCTGGTAAACGGGCGGCTGGAGGCGGACGGTCTGGTCATGTGGGGGTATACCGCCCGGTTTCGGGAGGAATATCACACCGTTACCCTGTATAAACTGGAATAGGCGCTTATTTTAACCGACAAGGGCTGCCGTGCGATTTGGCGCGGCAGCCCCTCGCACTTGTTTTATGTGCAAAAAATGGTATACTATAGGAAGGTTCTTTCCGCAGAAGAGTCCTTCCGCAGAAGAGTCCTTCCGCAGAAGAATTCTTCGCGGGTTTGTATGGGAAGAAACGGCGAAAATTACTGAAGGAAGCGGGTGATCCTCGGCATGAAACGGCGGCGGTTCCGTAATATCACCTTCTGGCTCATGTTGTTCCTGCTGGCGGTGGCTGTTATCGCGGTTTATAAGACCGTGGACAATTTCGATAAGATCTGGATGTTTTTCGGCAGAATCATCGGCATTCTCAGTCCCTTTGTCCTCGGCTTCGGCCTGGCCTTTCTTCTGTATGCCCCTAGCAATAAGCTGGAGGGGCTGTTCAAACGGCGGCGGATTCCCTTTATCACCAAGCACGCCAGGGGCGTCTCCATTCTGGTCGTGTATCTGGCGCTGCTGGGCATTCTCGGCTTGATCCTGGGCTTTGCCATTCCCGCTCTGGTCAAGGGCGTGACGGATTTCGTCAACATGCTCATTAAGGATCTGCCGCCGCTCTTCAATCGCCTGATGGAGTGGCTCAACGAATACACCAAGCCCGGCGGCCCCTTGGAGGGGCTGGATCTCAGCGAAAAATTCAACGAAATCTACAAGTATATCACGGATAATCTGACGGTGGACAGGATTCTGGGGTATCTCAGCAGCGTGATCTCCTTCACGTCCTCCCTGCTCAACATCTTCATGTCCGTCATCATTTCGGTGTATATGCTCGCCAGCCGGGAATCCCTTTTCCGGGCGCTCCGGGCGGTGTGCGGCCTGTTCATGAAGAAGAAGTGGATGGACACGGTAGCGGATTACGGCCATAAGATCGGCGGTATTTTCTACAATTATCTGTACAGCCAACTGCTGGACGCCTGCCTGGTGGCGGTGCTGATCTCTGCGGGGCTGATGGTTATCGGGATTCCCAACGCCGCCTTGCTGGGCATGATGGTGGGCTTGATGAACATGATTCCCTATTTCGGCGCCATCATCGGCGGCGTGATCTGCGTCATACTCGCGCTGCTGACGGGGGACGTCTGGTGGAAGGCGCTGATTGTGGGCGCTTATATTCTGGTGGTGCAGCAGTTGGACGGCAACATCATCCAGCCCCGCATCGTCGGCCATACCGTCGGAGTGCGCCCCATCTATGTGCTTTTGGCCATTACCGTGGGCGGTGGGCTGTTCGGTTTCTGGGGGATTTTCCTGGGAGTGCCGGTTATGGCCACGGTGCAAATGTTCCTTAACGATCTGATCGCCTATCGCAATCGGACCCGGGCTGCCGCCGTACCGGAAGGGCCGCCGGAGGAAGAAAGAGAGAGTCCTGGTTCCGCGCCGCCGGCGGCGGAGGAATCACCGGCTCCCTCCCTGCCGCCGGATGCTGCAGCAGACGCCGGCGAAGACGGAGCGGATGCGCGGGAAGAGGGCTGAGAGAGAAAAGAACCCCGGCGAAAAAGAGAGGGCGCTGCGGTTGGAAAGCCGCGGCGCCTCTATGCGTATGGGGAGGAGGAGAGAAGGATGGACGGAGGGATACGGGTCAGACCGTATGTGAGGCGGATGACGCTGGAGCGGGAGCGGGCGACGGATTTCTCCCGCTATCCTTTCTGCATCCCCGCTGTCCGTCACCTGCATACGCTGGCCTTTCACGAAAAGGTGACCTTTTTCATCGGGGAGAATGGGATGGGGAAATCCACCCTGATGGAAGCCCTGGCGGTGGCCTGCGGTTGCTGCCCGGAAGGGGGAGGCCGCAATTTCCTACTGAGTACCCGGGACACCCACTCGGCGCTGCATCGCTGTCTGCGGCTGGAGAAGGGGCCGCTGCCTCCAAGGGACAACTATTTCCTGCGGGCGGAGAGCTTCTACAATGTGGCGACCTATCTGGAGGATCTGGACGCCGCTCCGGCGGCCGCGCCGCCGCTGATGGACGCCTACGGCGGCCCCCTCCACGCCCGGTCCCATGGGGAGAGCTTTTTCGCCCTGCTGAACGAGCGGCTGGGCGGGGAGGGGCTGTATCTTTTCGACGAGCCGGAGGCCGCCCTGTCCCCCATGCGGCAGATGGCGATGCTCACCGCCATGCATCGGCTGACACGGGCGGGCAGCCAGCTCGTCGTCGCCACCCATTCTCCCATCCTGATGGCCTATCCCGAGAGCGTGATCTATCTGCTGGACGGCGGCGGGATCCGGCAGGTGGGATACGAAGAAACCGATCATTACCGGGTTACCCGGGATTTTCTCAACCGGTATCCGGCGCTGCTGCGTGTTCTGCTGGAGGAACCGGCGGCCGGCCGTTCCGGAGAGGATGGGGGAGACGGGAAGGATTAGGAGGAAGGATACAGCATGACGAGAGGAATTTTTGATTCTCACGCCCATTATGACGCGGAGGCCTTTGACGGGGACCGGGAGGAACTGCTGGACGCCCTTCCGTCGGGAGGGGTGGAGGGGGTTATCTGCGCGGCGGACAGCCTGGCATCCGCCCGGCGGTGTATCGCCCTGGCCGAACGGTATCCGTATATCCGCGCGGCGGCGGGTATCCATCCCGAAAACGCCGGTGCGGCGCGGGAGGAGGAGGAAGAGGAACTGCGCCTGCTGTGCCGTCGGCCGCAGGTGGTGGCGGTGGGGGAGATCGGGCTGGATTATCATTACGAGGACGCCTGCCCGCGGGAGACGCAGAAGCATTGGATGGAAAGGCAGCTCGCGCTGGCCGTGGAGCTGGATCTCCCGGTCATCGTCCACGACCGGGAGGCCCATGAGGACACCCTGCGGCTGCTGGCGGACAAGCGGCCCGCCGGAGTGGTGCATTGCTTTTCCGGCAGTGTGGAGATGATGCGGGAGGTGGTGCGGCTGGGTATGTATGTCGGATTGGGCGGCGTGGTCACCTTCAAAAACGCCCGCCGTCCGGTGGAGGTCGCCGCCGCGGTGCCGGAGGACCGGCTGCTGCTGGAAACCGATGCGCCCTACATGGCCCCGGTTCCCTTCCGGGGCAAGCGGTGCGATTCCACCATGATCGCCTATACTGCGGCGCGGATCGCGGAGATCCGGGGCGTATCGGTGGAGGAGCTGCTGGCCGCCACCGCCGCCAATGCCCGTCGTCTGTTCCGGTTGTAGGAACGCAGCGAAAGCGGATAGGCATAACCGCCGGCGAGTTGGTTGAGGGCTTGATGCCCAAAAGCATCTTAATAGGCGCAGGGAACAGGGTTACC
>CAKTTT010000081.1 GCA_934615635.1 uncultured Eubacteriales bacterium
CGATGGCTTGGATATTACCCTAGGGGAATTCTTTAGCACGCCTGCGTTTGACGATCTGGAGCAGGAGATACGGTGACAGCTATGCATATCAAGGAAGCGATTGTTGAACGAATAAAGGGAATCTGTCAGGAGAGAGATATCGCTTACAATGCGTTGGCCACGTCGGCGGGAATAACGCCGTCCACGGTTTACAGCGTCATGGACGGAAGCCGCCGGGATATGTCGGTTATCACCCTGAAAAAGATCTGTGACGGTCTGGATATGCCGCTTCATGTCTTTTTCAATCATCCGCTGTTCCATGCGCTGGAGCAGGAGATCGAATAAAACAATAAAGGCGGATGAAGGATGGATACGATAACAGCAATCAGAAACAGGCTTTTGCTTTTATGTGAGGAGCGTCATATTTCATTGAATAAATTGGCCAATCTATCCGCTGTTCCTCCCTCTTCGGTTAAGAATATCCTTTACGGGAAAAGCCAGAATCCTAAAATCATGACCATCAAAATGCTGTGCGATGGCTTGGATATTACCCTAGGGGAATTCTTTAGCACGCCTGCGTTTGACGATCTGGAGCAGGAGATACGGTGACGGCTATGCATATCAAGGAAGTCAACTGATCCCCACATCTTAGATAGGAGTACCCCCATGCTAATTGAAAAACTTTATCTAAAAGACAAAACGGTAGCGGTTGTCACAGGGGAGGAAAAGGTTATCACCGATGCCCAGTCCGCGCTCGACCTGATCATGACGGCAAGGTATGAAACGGGAACCAATTTGATTGCGGTAGACAAGGAAGCGATCACCGAAGATTTCTTTGTTCTGAGCCGCGGCCTTGCCGGCGAGGTGCTTCAGAAATTCATCAACTATCAAGCAAAGATCGCTATTTTTGGAGATTTCTCCCAATACACCAGCAAGCCGCTCAAGGACTTCATTTATGAGAGTAACAAGGGCCAGGATATCTTTTTTGTTTCCACCAAGACAGAAGCGGTGGAGCGGCTGGCGAATGCAGGCGGATAATCCGGGTTTTGCTCCTTTTCGTTTTTCCACCTGCCGTTGCGCACTGTATGGCCGCCCTTTGGCGCAATGGGGATAAAACGCTATCCCACGTTCTTCAGTATCCATGATCCATGCGGCTTTTGCGGGCTTTTCCAGCTAAATGGGAAGCATACTTTTCCCGTGTGGAGGCCCAACCAAAAGCCCAAGCAGACTCAGCCAGCGGGGTCTCCGTCTGATTTTTCAGGCGGAGATCCCGTTTTTATATGTACAGCAGGACAAAAATGGAACAAAACACGAAGCGCGCAGAGGCCTTGAGCCCCTTTCGGCATAAAACATCAGAAAAAAGTTCACAAATCAAATATTGACTAATCGGTCTATAATTGCTATTCTAAAATAGACTGATTGGTCAATATTTGAAATGGGTGGATGCCATGACACAGGAAGAAAAAACGGAACGGACAAAGGAACGTATTCTTGAGGCGGCTATGCATGAGTTTGGCGAAAAAGGCTATACGGCTGCTACCATAGGCGCTATCTGCGGAGCACACGGTATCGCCAAGGGCTTGCTTTATCACAACTTTGCGGGTAAAGAGGAGCTGTATCTGACATGTGTGTCCCATTGCTTCGATGAAGTGACGGCATATTTGAAAGCGGAGGAGACAGGCGCGGATCTGCAGCGGTATATGGAACGGCGGATCCACTATTTTTCGGAGCACCCGCTTCATGCCAGAATCTTTTTTGAAGCGGTTCTGCAGCCCCCGGCGGGGCTGGAAGCGGAAATTAAAAAGCGGCGGGAGGCTTTTGACCGCTTTAATCAGCAGATATATCGCGAGGCTATTTCCGCACTGCCGCTGCGCAAGGGCATTACCGAGGCAACCGCCATGGAATATTACGCCATTATGCAAGAGATGTTTAACGGGTATTTCAGCAGCCCGGCCTATGCGGGCAAGGATTTTATGGTAAAAATCGCTGACCACGAGGAAAAGCTCGCTCAAATGCTGGATATTCTGCTTTATGGACTTGCGAAAAAGGAGAAAACGTGATGATTCTATCCATCCTGCGGCTGTTGGCCGCTATCGTATTGGCTTTTCTGGCCGGGAAGGTTATTTCCAAATGGAAGCTGCCCTCTATTTTGGGGTGGCTGATCGCGGGGATGATCCTCGGGCCCCATGCCCTTTCTTTAATCAATCAGGAAGTTTTGGAAGCCGTTTGGTACCAAAGCATCGTACATATTCTGGAATGTGCGGTAGGCTTGATGATCGGAACCGAATTGGTATGGCGGAAGCTGAGGCAATCCGGCCGTTCCATCATCATTACCACTCTTACCCAATCCCTGGGGACATTTCTTCTGGTGGCGCTGGTATTTGGGGTGGTCTTCTATTTCTCCGATATTCCGCTGTATCTGGCCTTCCTTTTCGGAGGCATCGCGCTGGCCACCGCCCCGGCGCCGGCGCTGTCCATTGTAAGAGAGTTCAAAACCAAAGGGCCGGTCACCTCAACGCTAATTCCGATGGCGGCGCTGGACGACATCGTAGGCTGCATTGTATTTTTCAGCACAGTAGCCATCGTGGCGGGAAACCTGTCCGCCGGGGATTTGCCCGCCTATATGATTGCCCTGGTCGTGCTGCTGCCCCTGGTAATCGGCGTGATTACCGGACTGCTGGCAGGCTTCGTATTAAAGAAGGAGCGCCGTACTTCGGCAACCCTGGCGCTGCTGATCCTCACCATCCTGATTGCCTCCGGCGTGGGATTTTTGTGCAACAGCCTACTGCCTCGCCCGGTGCTCAACTTTATGCTTATCGGGATGGCCTTTTCCGCCACTTTCTCCAATATGGTATCGGAGCAACGGCTGGAGCAAATCATGAAAGGATTCAATCCGATTCTTGGCGTGGCGATGATTATCGTTATTCTGAATCTTGGCGCGCCGCTTGACTATCATTTGATCCTGGGAGCCGGCCTGTTTACAGCGGTTTACATTCTGTCCCGCGCTATGGGAAAATATTTCGGCGCCTTTTTCGGCGCCGCTATCACCAAATCCCCGAAAACCGTGCGCCGCTTTTTGGGACTTACGTTACTCCCTCATTCGGGGGTATCTCTGGTTTTTACCGGAATCGCCGTATCGGTGTTAACCGGCCCGGCGCCAGAGTGTGCAAAGATTATCCAGGGCACCATCGCAGCGGCGGCGGTTATCAACGAGATTATCGCCGTTATCGCAGCCAAAAAAGGCTTTGAATGGGCCGGAGAATTCCACAAGGGAGAGAATGAGGACGATCCAGTTCATTCGTTGCCGACGAATTCGGAAAAGGATGATCCCGCGAGGTGAAAAATCGGGATTGGTCCCTCGCGCTTTAGCGGCGTATGCAGGATACCCGGACGGCATATGATTTGGCACGCCCTTCTAATCCGTCCGCTCGGTTATAAAGGCTCGCTCAACGACTCGCTGTCGCTGCCAATTGCTTTCGGTTTGCCGTCTCTTTTCGGTACCGGTGAAACCGGTTCCGTCTTCCCCAATACGGTCAAAAGAAGCCGCTTGCTGTAAGGCAACCGGCTTCTTTTGCGCTTGGATACAGGCGGTTTGTGAGATCAATTACATACCAATCCGGGAGCTTACAATCGCGCACTTGCATAAATTCCCAATACCACTACTCCAGGCCGCCGATGAACGGCCCTGGAAAGGGAGGTGAGTCAAATGCTTCCATCGGACATGAGGATACCCCCCATGTTTATATAACGGATCCCCATTTCACCGGTAATATAACGCATAAGCGGTCAGGGCACGATGTCCTGACCGCTTAATACACATTTCGCTATCGCGCCGATTGTTATCTGACGCTCTTTTCCGACCGGGGACAAGCGATTTATTCTTCCTCGTTCCAGCTGTACAGCTTGCGCAGCTCCTTGCCCACGGATTCCAGTTGATGCTCGGCGGCCATCCGGCGGCAGGCGTTGAAGTGAGGCCGATTGACCTTATTCTCGTTGATCCACTTGGAAGCGAAGGTGCCGTCCTGGATTTCATGCAGGATCTTCTTCATTTCCTTCTTGGTCTCATCGGTGATCAGACGCTTGCCAGTCTCGTAATCGCCGAACTCGGCGGTGTCGGAGATGGAATACCGCATCATGGAGAAGCCGCCCTTGTAGATCAGATCCACAATCAGCTTCATTTCATGGATGCACTCGAAATAGGCGTTGCGGGGATCGTATCCCGCCTCCACCAGGGTTTCGAAACCGGCCTGCATCAAGGCGGTCACGCCGCCGCACAGCACCGCCTGCTCGCCGAACAGATCGGTTTCGGTCTCCGTCTTGAAGGTGGTTTCCAGCACGCCGGCGCGGGCACCGCCGATACCGGCCGCATAAGCCAGAGCCACATCCAGAGCGCGGCCGGTGGCATTCTGATGAATTGCCACCAGGCAGGGAACGCCCTTGCCCTCCACATACTCGCTGCGCACGGTGTGGCCGGGACCCTTGGGGGCGATCATGAAAACATCCACATCTTTGGGCGGAACGATCTGGCCAAAGTGGATGGAAAAGCCGTGAGCGAAAGCCAGGGCCTTGCCCTCGGTCAGATGGGGCTCGATGTCCTTCTTGTACATATCGGCCTGCTTCTCATCGTTGATCAGGATCATGATGATGTCCGCAGCCTTGGCCGCGTCGGCGGCGGTCATGACCTTCAGGCCGGCGGCCTCGGCCTTGGCCCAGCTTTTGGAGCCGTTGTACAGGCCGACGATGACGTTGACGCCGCTCTCATGCAGGTTGAGGGCGTGGGCGTGCCCCTGGGAGCCGTAGCCGATAATCGCCACGGTCTTGTCCTTCAGTACGCTGAGATTGCAGTCGTTCTGGTAATAGATTTTTGCCATTGCAGAATACCTCCTGTGCCGGATTGGCGGCAAAATTTATGGAATACGGGCCCCGGGGTCCCGGGATACCCATAATCGTCTGAGATTGAGAGAGGGGAAATCAGTCGGCGGCCTTTTTGACCGTCCGGGTGGGATCCGCTCCCTTTTCGATGGCGATAATGCCGGTACGCACGATTTCCTTTATGCCGTAAGGCCGCAGCAGCGATTCCAGGATATCCGTCCGCTCGGCGGTGTCGGCGAACTCCACCGTCAGGGTGGTACGGGTGGCGTCCACAATCCGCGCGCCCATCAGCTCGGTGATCCGCATGATCTCCGCCCGGTGACCGGCGCTGACCGAAACCTTGATCAGGGACAGCGTGCGGGGAATATAATCGCCCTCCCGCAGGGTTTTGACCTTGATGACCGGGATAACCTTGTTAAGCTGCTTTTCCAGTTGCTCCACCGTGTATTCGTCCCCGTCCACCACAATGGTCATCCGGGAGATGGCGGGATCCTCCGTGACCCCCACGGCCAGCGAATCGATATTGAAGCCGCGGCGGGAAAACAGGCCGGAAACCTTGGACAGGACGCCGGCGTGGTTTTCCACCAGCACGGACATGGTATATTTCATAGGGCGTTCCATACCTTTCCGCGCACCTGTCGGAACAGGCGCGCCAAGATGGACCGGCTGGGCCGGTGATTACAAAGAGGGATAATCCGGCTTGATCTCGCAGACCAGCAGGTAGGGCCGGTCGTCCGCCAGCATATCCTCCAGCGCGGCCGCCGCATCCTCGTTGGAGGATACCGCCCGGGCGGCGATACCGTAAGCCTCCGCCAGCTTGACAAAATCCGGGGAACCGTCCAGATACACCGCGCTGTGCTTTTTATCATAGAGATTGTCCTGCAGCTCCCGCACCATGCCGAGGCGGGTGTTGCGCATGACCACGATTTTGACCCCCAGCCCCTCCTGACAAATGGTGCCCAGTTCCATCATGCTCATCTGGAAGGAGCCGTCGCCGCACACCGCGCATACCTGGCGCTGAGGCGCGGCGCTTTTCGCCCCCACCGCGCAGGGCACGGAATATCCCATGGTCCCCATGCCGCCGGAGGTGAGGAAGCGGCCCTCCCGGATATCAAAATGATTGGCCGACCAAATCTGGTTTTGTCCCACATCGGCGCACAAAACCGCGTCCGGCGCCATCCTGGCGGAGAGGGTGTGCATGAAGGTCTTGGGCTCGACGTATCCTTCCACCGGAGGGATGGGCTTGGCCGCGTACCGCTGCTTGCGGTCGGTCACCGCCTGCACCCATTCCGCCGGGGCGGCGCAGTCCACCTGCTCCAGCAGATCCTCCAGCACGTGCCGCAGATCCCCCACAATCGGGATATGGGCGGGCATATTCTTCCCGATCTCCGCGGGATCGATATCGATATGGATGATTTTGGCCCGGGTGGCCACCTGACCCGGCGAGGCGACGGCCCGGTCCCCCACGCGGGCGCCCGCCATCATCACCAGATCCGCATCCCGCATCGCCTTGTTGGCCGGGGCGCAGCCGTGAGAGCCCAGCATCCCCAGATAATACGGGTGCGCCGAGGGGAGGGCGCCGATGCCCATCATGGTGGTCACGGTGGGCATATGATATTTCTCCACAAAGGCCGCCAGCTCCGCCTGGGCGCCGGCGGAAAAAACGCCGCCGCCGGCGCATAAGACCGGCCGCTTACAGGAGGCCAGCGCCTCCACCGCTTTGCGGATCTGGAGGGAGTGCCCCTGGACGCGGGGCTTGTAGCCGATAATGTCCACCGGCTCGTCGTATGTAAAGTGGGAAAGGGTATGCTGCTGCATATCGATGGGAACATCGATCAGCACCGGGCCGGGGCGACCGGTGGAGGCGATATGGAAGGCCTCCTTGAAGATCCGGGGGATGTCCGCCGTCCGTTTGACAATGTAGCTGTGTTTGGTAAAGGGTTCCGCCGCGCCGGTGATGTCCGCCTCCTGGAACACATCCCGCCCCAGCAGGTCGCTGCGGACCTGGCCGGTGATGACCACCAGGGGAATGGAATCCATATACGCGGAGGCGATGCCGGTGAGCAGGTTGGTGGCGCCGGGGCCGGAGGTGGCGATGCACACGCCGGGACGGCCGGAGATGCGGGCGTAGCCGCTGGCCGCGTGAGCGGCGTTCTGCTCGGTGCGCACCAAAACATGATGGACCGACGAATCCGCCAGACTATCGTAAAAGGGGCAGATGGCGGCGCCGGGATAACCGAACGCCACGCGCACCTGTTCGGCTTCCAAGCATTTGACCATTGCCATAGCGCCTGTTATCATGATTGATCATTCCCTGTTTGTCCGACTTGGAAATCCCCGCTCAAAACCGGGGGAATTGTTTTTTATTATAGACCCGTCCTCCTCACAAGTCAAGACATTTTTATTTGATAAAGCACTAAAGCGTCTATGCGTGGATTGGGGCTGCCCAATCGGCCCCTTCCGGCTGGGGGCCGGAGGAAGGCTGGGCGACCGTACAAATGAAAGGCGGGCGGAAAGCGGCGGGCGGGCCTCCGCCGGGTTTCCCATACCAGGGGGCGCGGCGGACGGAGAGGTCTCTTCCAAGAAGGCGGTGAAAATCACCAGTGAAACTGTTGGTGTGCGAAGGCTCTAAAAGAGCAAACCGGTGCTTCCGCCATGCCCCTTCCGTTCGGCCGCCGCAGGCTTCTCCGCGTTGGGCCTGACCGTTCTTTACCGTCCCCTGGCTCCCCTTTCCTGGATATGGGGTGCAAATACGCTATGGCGTTTGAATGGGCTAAAGCAAGCGGCCACGCCTTGGTCCTTCTTCTGTCTGGTTCTGCGGCCGACAGCCCTGCCTTTCGCTCGGCGCCGGGGGAGCTTCTTACCTCAAGATTTGTATCTTTCCAGCATAGCGGGTACTTTTGGGCTAAAGCGACAGAAAAAACCGGCGCGGCAAAACCAGCGCCGGTTTTTAGTTTTTTTAGCGGATAAAGCTACTCATGACGTAAGGATTTGTCCCGCTTACCCAGTAGGTAAAGCCGCCGGTAACGACCACGAGAATGATGAGCGCAATGGCTATCAGCAGTCCCAGCGCGCTGAGAATGATGCCGGCCACTGCCATCCCGCCGGCCCCCTTGCTTTTGCCCACGATCCCCAGAATCAGCCCCACCACAGCGCAGGGGAGCGTCAGGAAAAGGGAACAGCTCACCAAAACCGACACGATGCCCAGAATCAGGGAGGCGACGGCATAGCCGTTCCCCGGCGCGCTCTGCACGGCGGGCGGGGGATAATAAGGCGCCGCATACCCGTTCTGCTGCTGATAATAGGTGTAGGGCTGCTGCGGCTGCCTGGGCTGCTGCCCGTTATATGTGTACCCGGGCTGCGCGCCGTAACCCGGCGAATATGTTCCGCCGGCCGGAGGCTGATAGGCCGAAGGAGCGGCCGGTGCGGGCGGGGTGTAGCTGTTTCCTTGATAAGGGTTCACTGGCGGAACCGGCGGCATCTCAGGCTGCTGCGGCAGGGAAGGCATACCATCTGGCGCGGAAGGCTGGGCGTTGGGCTCCGCCGGCGTCTGACCGCCGCTGCCGAACTGAAAATCATCGGTCATATACATTCTGTCCTTTCCGCGGAAGCCGCCGCTGTAGAAGGCGGCGCGATTTCCGTTTTTCGGGTCGCGTGACAACAGGATAAACGGCTTTCAACCGTTGTTTTCAGTATATCAGGTGGCGGGAAAAATTACAAGCCGCCGCTGTACAAAAAGGACAGCCAACTTTCGGAAAAAACGCCCAATACACGCGTCCTTCCCTTCTTTGCCGTCTGTTGGCCGGCGGATAAAATCTCCAAGGCTGGAAATACTAAGCCGGACTATCCCCGATGAACAAAAGGAGGGGGCGAGGCGTCCGGCGGCTCTATCCTCCGCCGTGCCACCCTCTGGAGAAAGGACGGACACCATGCAGAAAGCGGAAGCCACCCTTCCCGGCAGCTACGAGCAGGCGGCGGCCTGCCTGGAAAACCGGATGAGATTGAAATACAGCTTCGATATGATCGGCCGCCGCCTAACGGTGGGTGGCCGGCCGGCTACCCTCTATTTTGTGGACGGCTTCATCAAGGCCGACATCATGGAAAAAATCATGGAATTCACCATGAAGCTGACCCCGGAGGATCTGCGGGAGCGGGCGGACACCGAGGCCTTCGCCGACCGCTTCATCCCCTATGTGGAGGTGGATCTCACCGACCAGGTGGACAAAATTGCCACGGCGGTGCTGTCCGGCACCCTGGCGCTGCTGGTGGAGGGGTATCCGCAGGCGATTCTCATCGACGCCCGGACCTACCCCGTCCGCGGCATCACCGAGCCGGATGACGACCGGGTGCTGCGGGGCTCTCGGGACGGCTTTGTAGAAACGCTGGTTTTCAACACGGCTCTGATCCGTCGCCGCATTCGGGACCCCCGCCTGACCATGGAAATCCTGCAGATCGGCAAGGTATCCAAGACCGACGTGGTGGTCTGTTATCTGGACGGACGAGCGGATCCGGAAATCGTGGAGCGGGTCAAAAAAGAGCTGGGAAAAATCGACATCAATTCCCTGAACATGGGCCAGGAGAGCCTGTCGGAGTGTCTGCTGCGGCGGCAGTGGTTCAATCCCTTTCCCAAAATCCGCTATACCGAGCGGCCGGATGCCGCTGCCGCCGGCGTGGCGGAAGGCCGGGTGCTGGTGATCATCGACAACACCCCCGCTGTCATGATTTTGCCTACCTCCCTGTTCGATTTCGTGCAGGATACCAACGATTACTATTTCCCGCCGCTGGTGGGCACCTACCTGCGCGCGGTGCGGTCCGCCGTCTTTTTTCTCACCCTCTTTCTGACCCCGGTGTGGTACCTGCTGATGCAGCATCCGGACTGGATCCCCGCCTGGCTGGATTTTATCCGGATCAAGG
>CAKTTT010000082.1 GCA_934615635.1 uncultured Eubacteriales bacterium
GTCATGGTGACGAACACCGGCTTCCCGGCGGTGCGGGCAGCCAACAGGGCGGCGCGGGCGTCGGTGAGGCCGGTCATGGTCTCGCAGACGATCAGATCCACCCCGGCTTCCGCCAGCGCGTCCACCTGCTCCTTGTAGATGGCCACCAGCTCGTCAAAACGGGTGTCTCCTAAAGGCTCGGTCAACAGGCCGGTGGGGGAGAGATCCCCGGCCACCAGACAGCGGGTATCCTGGACGGCGCGGCGGGTCAGCTCCACCAGCCGTCGGTTCATGTCCTTCACTTCATCCGCGAGGCCGTGGCGGCGCAGCGCCGCCCTGTTGGCTCCAAAGGTGGGGGCGTATATCACGTCGCAGCCGACGGCGGCATAAGCCTTCTGCAGCTCCGTCAGGACGGCGGGATGCTCCAGCACCCACTTTTCCACGCAGGCGTCGGCGGGCATCCCGGCGGCCATCAGGCCGGTGCCGGTGGCGCCGTCCAGCAGCAGGGGAAGTTTCCAGGGCAGTTCCATGATAGCTCCTTTCTAAACGACGGGTTACATGGCTTCCGGCGCGTCGATTTTCAGCAGGGAGAGGGCGTTGCGCAGAGTGAGGCGGGTGGCGCTGCAAAGAGCCAGCCGGGCCTGCATCAGCGGCTCCTCCGTCCCCTTGACGCGGCAGGCGTTGTAAAATTTATGAAACAGCGTCGCCAGCTCCATGCAGTAGCGGGTGATCCTGGCGGGATCATACGCTTTGGCGGCGGCGACGATTTCCCCCGTATAGGCGGCCAGGTGACGGATCAGCTCCTTTTCCTCCGGCTCGGCCAGCAGCCGCAGCTCCTCGCCGGAGCAGGGACGGGACACAACGCCGTCGGCGGCCAGCGCCTTGAAAATGGAACAGATCCGGGCGTGGGCGTACTGGACGTAATACACCGGGTTGGAGGCGGACTGTTCGATGGCCAGATCCAGATCGAAATCCATCCGGGTCCCCGCCTCCCGCAGATTGAAGAAGAAGCGGGCGGCGTCCACCGGCACCTCGTCCAACAGATCGGCCAACTGGATGGCCTTGCCGGAACGTTTGGACATCCTCACCACCTCGCCGTCCCGCATCAGCCGCACTAGCTGAATCAGCACCACCTGGAGGTGGTCTCCCTTCAGGCCCACGGCGTCCATGGCACCCTTCATCCGGGCCACATGGCCGTGATGGTCGGCGCCCCACACGTCGATACAGGTGTCGAACCCCCGGGCGAACTTGTTGCGGTGGTAGGCGATGTCCGCGGCGAAGTAGGTGGGGTGGCCGTTGGCGCGGATCAGAACCTCGTCCTTTTCCCCGCCGTATTCCGAGGCCTTGTACCAGAGAGCTCCTTCCTTCTCATAGGTCAGGCCCCGCTCGGTCAGCAGGCGGATGGTGTCCGCCACCTGGCCGCTTTGGTGCAGGGTGGATTCGTGGAACCACTCGTCGTAAACGATGCGGTATTTTTCCATATCCCGATGCATCTTTTCGATGTTCAGGGGCAGGGCGTAATCCACCAAGGCCTTCCGCCGTTCCTCAGAAGAGGCGCGGACGTACTTGTCCCCGTAAAGGGCGGAAAAGGCGGCGGCGTGTTCCTTGATATCGTCGCCGTGATAGGCGTCCTCGGGAAATTCCACCGCTTCCTCGCCCAGATGAAGCTGGAGATAGCGCGCCTCCAGGGAAACGCCGAATTTCTCGATCTGGTTGCCCGCGTCGTTGACGTAGAATTCCCGCCAGACATCGTAGCCGGCGGCATCCAGCACGCTGGCCAGGCAATCCCCCAGCGCGCCGCCCCGGGCGTTGCCCATGTGCATGGGGCCGGTGGGGTTGGCGGAAACGAATTCCACCATCACCCGCTTGCCCTGGCCGAAATCGGAGCGGCCGTAATCCTCGCCCTGCTCCAGGATATCCGCCACCACGGCGGCGTAATAAGCGGGGGAGAGGAAGAAATTGAGGAAGCCGGGGCCGGCCACCTCCGCCCGCTCCAGATAGGTGCCGGAGAGCTCCAGATGCCTGAGCAGGGTTTCCGCAATCTTGCGGGGCGGCTGCCGGAAAGCCCGGGCGCTGACCATGGCGGCGTTGGCGGCCAGATCGCCGTGGGCGCGGTCGCCGGGTATCTCCACGGTAAAGGCGGGCATGGGCTCGGCGGGCAGCTCGTCCGCCGCCACCGCCCTGCCGGCGGCCTGGGTCAACGCCTCTCTGAGCTGCTGTTCGGCCTGGTTTACCACTTTTGACATGAGGGATAGCCTCCTAATTTAAACTTCTTCATTGACTAGCTCCGGGGCGCAGACGGCACCGGCCGGACGGACACCCGGACGTCGTGGCTGGAGGTCATGCAGGAATTGATATCCAGTGTGTAATGAAACTCCAGCTCCCCGCCCAAGGGGGTCATGCTGTTGCGCAGCTCGTTGGTGTAAACGCCCATCATCAAGCTACCATGGGGAGTGGTGTAGCAGCTCATATGCCGTTTGCCCTTTTCCAGTACCAATAAGGAACTCATGGCGCCGGAACGCTCCAATTGCACCTCATCCTCCCGCACCCGCAGGGAGGTGACCACCCCCTCCATGCCGGTGCTCTCGCTTTCCCGGTAGGTCAGGAGCAGACCGTCCTCCTCCTGCTCCAGCCGGCCGGCGGTGGTGAGCTCCACCGTATCGCTTTCTCCATCGGCGCTCTGGGTGCCGGTGATGGAGATCCAAACATCTGTCATGGAATGCTTTCCGCCTTTCTGATGGCTCTTTTAGGATTCGTTCCCGCCGTCCAGGGTTTCGATTTGAACGGTTTCCACCTCGCCGTCCATCTCCCGGCCCAGAAACATGGCGGCCATCCGGGAAAAATCCTCCGGACGGTCGCTGACATAGAACCGACAGAAGCCCCGGCGCTTGGTGCGGTTGAGAGCGCCGCTTTCCTCCAGCCGCCCGGCGCAAGCCACCGCCGCCTCCCGTCCCGCATCGATCAGGGTGACGCCCTCTCCCATGATATCCGAAAGGATATCCGTCAGCAGGGGAAAATGGGTGCAGCCCAGAATGAGGGTGTCGATTTGCTGCTCCGCCAGCGGCTCCAAATACCGGCGGGCGGCCAGCCGGGTCACCGGATCGTCCCGGTCGATCCATCCGTTCTCCACCAGGGGAACGAACAGGGGACAGGCGCGCTGAAACACCCGAAGAGCGGGATCGTCCAGCTCCAATCGTCGCCGGAAGGCGTCGGACCGGATGGTGGCGGCGGTGCCGATGACCCCGATCCGGCCGTTCCGGGTGGCTCGGGCCGCCGCATCGGCGGCGGATTCCACCACGCCGATGGCGGGTAAAGGCAGCTCCGCTAAAACATGGGGAGCGGTGGAACTGACCGTGCCGCAGGCGGCGATGATCATTTTTACATCCATTCCCATGAGAAAGCGGCAGTCCTGCCGGGCGTATTTGGCGATGATTTCCTTGCTTCGGCTGCCGTAAGGCACCCGGCCGGTGTCTCCGAAATAGCAAATATCCTCGCCGGGAAGCTGCCGCAGGAGCTGCCGCACCACGGTCAGGCCGCCAAGCCCGGAGTCGAATACGCCGATGGGGCGGTTATCCATACCGCCCGCGGGATAATCCTCGTATACTGTTTCCAAAACCCCACCCCTTCGTCGCCGCCGGCTGGGCGGCCCGTTCTGTCCGCTATCAGGATATGAACGGCGGGAGAAGAATAAAACCTGTCCGGCTTTAAAAATCCCTTTTCATTCCGATATAATACCACAGGAGCCGGCTTCATGCAACACCGAAACCGCCGGAGGAGTGGACAAAACCGGTGGCGCAGGAAGATAGCTCCGTCTATCAGTATTCCTTTCCTTTCAAAAAGAAAGCTTGTGAGCCGTGCCCGCGTCGTTTACGCCTCCGGGAGGGGAAGGGCGAAAACATACGCAGCCTAGCTTACGGAAAGGGTGGTGTGTGTCGGGCGATTCGGCTGCTTTAGAGGGAGCGGCTACCGCCGGCACGATGAAGGAGGCGCTGGCTTTCGGACGGAGGGGATAAGCCGCCCCCGGCAGCGCGAACCCTGCTTTTCTGCGGAAAAACAGGGCGGAAGGTCGATTTTCTGTGAAAAATATGCGTCTTTCCCCTTGACCGCCCGGTTATTCTATGATATAGTAAGGATACCTCAGAAGGGGTTTATTTTTTTGTGCCCATTTTTGGGCCGGTTCCCTTGTCGCTGAGGGAGGCTGAACAAATTTCCGACTATCGGGAGGTGCCGTTATGAGAGTCAAAGTTACCCTGGCCTGCACGGAGTGCAAGCAACGCAACTACAACACCATGAAGAACAAGAAGAACGACCCGGACAGACTGGAAATGAACAAATATTGCCGGTTCTGCCGCAAGCACACTCTGCACAAGGAAACCAAATAACGCACACGGGCGGCACAGCCGCAACGTAAAGGAGGGTTCACGATGGCTGACGAGAAAATCGTCCCTGCGGATAAGGCCGCGGAGGATAAGGCCGGCAAGGCCGAAAAAGATCCCAAGTCCGCCAAGAAAAAAGGACCCGGTCTGGGCACGAGGATGGCGAAATACTTCCGGGACACCAAAGGGGAGTTCAAGAAGATCGTTTGGCCGACCTTTCCCACCGTTTTGCGCAACACGGGCGTTGTTCTGGCCTTGTGCGTGGTTCTTGGCGTGATTATCTGCCTGGTCGATTTCGGGCTAGGCGCGTTGGTGGATCTCATGCTGTCGCTGGGCTAATCCCTTGCGGCCTGCTTGCAAGGAGGATTGGCTATGGCGGACGAGGCAAAATGGTATGTGGTGCACACCTATTCCGGCTATGAAAACAAGGTGGCCACCAACCTGGAAAAGATTGTGGAGAACCGGAAGCTCCACGACTGGATTCATGAAATCCGCGTACCCACCGAAACCGTCACGGAAATCAAGGACAACAAAAAGCGCGAGGTCGAACGGAAGATATTCCCCGGCTACGTGCTGGTCAAGATGGTGATGACGGACGATTCCTGGTATGTGGTGCGCAACACCCGCGGCTGTACCGGCTTTGTGGGCCCCAACGGCAAGCCCATCCCCCTGACGGAGGAAGAGGTGAACGCCCTGGGCGTCGAAAAGCGGGAGATCGAGGTCAATTATGCGGCGGGGGATACCGTGCGCATTGTCGACGGCCCGTTGGAGAATTTCACCGGCGTGGTGGACGAGCTGGATCTCGAAAAGAACAAGGTGCGGGTGACCATTTCCATGTTCGGCCGGGAAACCCCGGTGGAGCTGGAGCTGGATCAGGCGGAGCTGCTGTAAGGCGGCCGCCGAAATGCCAAACGGGTTTGGCGCGGAGAAATCGGCGCTTTTTCCTGTGTGCCGGACAGGGTTCCGGCTGTGGGAGGGGCGGCCCGGCGGGGAGCTGTTTTGGCCCTCTGCGGACGACCGCTCCGCCATCTACCACAAATTTTGGAGGTGCGAGTAAAAATGGCTCAAAAAGTAACCGGTTATATCAAACTGCAGATTCCGGCCGGCAAGGCCACGCCGGCGCCCCCTGTCGGACCGGCCCTCGGTCAGCACGGCGTCAACATCATGGCCTTCACCAAGGAATTCAACGAACGCACGAAGAACGACGTCGGTCTGGTGATCCCTGTGGTCATCACCGTGTATGCGGACCGGTCGTTCACCTTTATCACCAAGACTCCTCCGGCGGCCGTTCTGATCAAGAAGGCCTGCGGTATCGAAACCGCCTCCGGCGCGCCGAACAAGAACAAGGTCGCGAAGATTACGCGGGAACAGGTGAAGAAGATCGCCGAAACCAAAATGCCCGATCTCAACGCCGCCAGCGTGGAAGCGGCGATGAGCATGATCGCCGGTACGGCGCGCAGCATGGGCGTGGAAGTCGTCGACTGATCATCCCCGTTCCGGGTGGGAGGAACCATACAGCATTCCGATTTTACCACTCATACCGGGCCGCATCCCGGCCGCGGTATCTACAGGAGGAAAGACCAATGAAACATGGAAAGAAATATGTCGACAGCCAGAAGCTGTTTGACCGCAATACGCTGTTCGATATCGAAGAGGCGCTGGATCTGGCCGTGCAGACCGGCAAGGCCAAGTTCGATGAAACCGTCGAAGTGCATGTGAAGCTGGGCGTGGACAGCCGTCATGCCGACCAGCAGGTCCGCGGCGCGGTAGTTCTGCCGCACGGCACCGGCAAAAAGGTGCGGGTGCTGGTGTTCGCCAAGGCGGACAAGGCGCAGGCCGCCACCGATGCCGGCGCGGATTTTGTGGGCGCGGAAGAGATGGTCGCCAAGATCCAGGGCGGCTGGATGGATTTCGACGTGGTGATCGCCAGCCCCGACATGATGGGCGTGGTGGGCCGTCTCGGTAAGGTGCTGGGTCCCCGCGGCCTGATGCCCAACCCCAAGGCGGGCACCGTTACCCCGGACGTGGCGAAAGCCGTCACCGACGCCAAGGCCGGTAAGATCGAGTACCGTCTGGACAAGACCAATATCATTCACTGCCCCGTGGGCAAGGTTTCCTTTGGCAAGGAGAAGCTGAAGGAGAACTTCGATGCGCTGCTGGGCGCCATTGTGCGCGCCAAGCCCGCCGCTGCCAAGGGTCAGTATATCCGCTCCTGCGTTGTGGCTTCCACCATGGGCCCCGGCGTAAAGATCAATCCGGCTAAAATCGGCTGATCGCTTTCTTTGTCTTTTTTCAGTGAATAACGGGAACATTGTCATCCTCCAAAGGGCGGCGATGTTCCCGTTACGGCTTTTTAAAAACCAAAAAGGTTAGGCGGCTCTGTGGGATGATGTGGAGGATTTTATTTTTTACCGGAGGCCGGTGCCCCGGCGCCGGGCGTTCGCGCCTTTCGACTGGTCGAGGGGTGAAAACGAATCGTTGCAGTGGGCAAACTGAAAATCCAATCCGGAGATGATAAAATGAAAAAAAGCGTTTATCGGAAGCTGGCGGGGCTTTGCGTCTCCGCCTTGATTTTGAGTCTGGCCCTATGTGGCTGCAGCGGTGAAGAAGAGAATCCAAGCGATGACGAGGAGAGCAGCAATATGGAAAATATTCGTCCGAGCATTACCTTAGTGGATGACCAAAACAGCGACAAGGTAATGACCGAAAAGCCATTTGAAACGCCCGCGTTTAAGGGCAATGAGAATATTTTTACCCTGTCGGCCATTTACAGCGATCATATGGTGTTGCAGGCCAACATGAACTGCCGGATTTTCGGAAAGTATGCCGGAGAGGGCAACCAAGTGGCTGCTTGTCTCGAGCAGGTGTCCACCGGGGAAAAGCGCACCTTTTACGGAGCCGTCGACGACGCTGGTGAATTTGAAATTTGGCTGGGAGCCACCGGCTACGGCGGGCCCTATACCCTCACCCTTTTTAACGCCGCGGGGAACAGCCTGGTTTTCCAGGATGTTCTGTTCGGCGAGGTCTATGTGCTGGGTGGCCAGTCGAATATGGGCTGGGCCCTGTCCCAGTGCTATGATGGGACGACGGCGCAGAACCGGTACCAGGATATCATCGACGCCAGCGCCAACGACCAAGTGCGCTCCATGCTCGTCTTTCCTGCGCAGTCCGATACGCCGGTGGCATATCTGGAGAATTGCAGCCGATGGGCTGCTGCCGCCCCTGGAACGGTTCCGGGCTGGAGCGCAGTGGGCTACTTTTTCGCCGCCAGACTGAACGAAATTTATCAGGTGCCCGTTGGCGTTATCTCCGCCTGCATGGGCGGTATTCCCATCGGCGAGTGGCGCCGGTCCGGCTCCTGGTACAACGGCACCGTGGCCCCGTTGCATAAGATGACGGTGCGGGGCGTTTGCTGGTATCAGGGCGAGGGAGACTGCAACGGCTATGCTGACCGGCTGGCCGCCCTCATCGCTGAATGGCGGGAGGACTTTGGGAATCCCGGCCTTTATTGGGCGTCGGTGCAGCTTCCCCGCTATATAAATGAGACGGTGTGGGCCCAGAGCAGGGAGGAGGTCAAATCCCTGAAGGCGGTTGTGGACAGGTATACTTATTGCGTTACCCTGGATACGGGTTTGTTCCCGGAATTCAAGGCGGAAGGCGATACCTTGAACGACGACGGCATCCATCCCTATGACAAGCTGGCCGTGGGCACCCGGCTGGCGGATGCGGCGGCAAAGGATTTCTACGGGGCGGAGGGCCTTTGGTCCTCTCCGGTGTTCCAATCGGCGGTTTTCGCCGACGGAAAGGTGACCGTCACATTCGATAATGTGGGCGAGGGGCTTTGTCTGCAAGGGCTGGCGGGCTTTGAGGTTGCCGGAAGAGGCGAGAACTATTACGACGCCGCGCCCGTGCTGACGGGCAAGAATACGGTGGTGCTGGTGTGCGATCAGGTTCCCTCCCCCCGGTATATCCGATACGGCTATAAAAATCGCCGTGGGGAAGGCATCACAAGCTGCGCCCAATCTGTGTGTGTTTACAACACCAAGGACGGCTCCACGCCGGCCTATCCCGCCGAACAGTTTGCGGGGCGGATTCAAAACGGCTGAAAATGGAAGCGTTCGTCTCTTGCCGTCTGATGTTTTTTCAGAATACAGCAAAGAAGGCTTGACAAATTCTTTTGGGCATGGTATCCTATATATTGCTGTTCTTCCACAGACAGCAGGTGTGTCCCGGTGTATACGGGGTGCATAATTCCCATGAAAACGGGAGCCTGCCGAGGTAGAGCCTTAACGTAAAGATACCGCCGCCCTGCGGGGCGGGCGTCTCTTTTGGTTATCGCATCCCTCCTGTGGAAATGGGAGGGATTTTCTTTTTGTCCCGTGAAGGCAGCAAAAGCCATGTAACGGAGGTGAATTCATTTGGCAAGTGAAAAGATTCTGCAGCAGAAACAGGCGTATGTCGAGGAATTGGCCGAAAAGCTGAAGAACTCGGTGGCTGGTGTCATCGTCAGCTACATGGGGATCACGGTGGCGGACGACACGGCTCTGCGGCGCAAGCTGCGCGAAGCCGGTGTGGAATATGCCGTGGTCAAGAACAGTATGCTCCGCCGCGCCGCCGACAAGGTGGGCCTGGACGGGCTGGACAATGTTCTCGAGGGTTCCACCGCTTTGGCCCTGAGCCCCACGGATCATGTGGCCGCCGCCAAGATCCTGAGCGAATACGCGGAAAAGAGCAAGACCTTTGAAATCAAGGCCGGCTATGTGGAGGGCAAGGTGATCGACGCCGCCGGCGTGGCCGAGCTGGCGAAGATGCCGCCCAAAGAGGTGCTGGTCGCCAAGGTTCTGGGCGGCTTGAACGCCCCGATCAGCGGTTTTGTCAATGTTCTCAACGGCAATATCCGCGGCCTGGTGGTGGCGCTCAACGCCATCGCCGAAAAGCAGAGCGCCTGACGCGCTCCCGAAACTGAAAAATATTATTTATTGGAGGATTATGAAATGTCTGATAAGGTTTTGAAGCTCATCGAAGACGTCAAGGCGCTGACCGTTATGGAACTGTCCGAGCTGGTTAAGGCTCTGGAAGAGGAATTCGGCGTTTCCGCCGCCGCTCCCGTGGCTGTGGCCGCTGCTCCCGCTGCCGGCGCTGCCGCTCCCGCCGCGGAAGAGAAGACGGAGTTCGACGTGGTGCTGGCGGAAGTCGGCGCCAACAAGATCAACGTCATCAAGGTTGTCCGCGAGCTGACCGGCCTGGGCCTGAAGGAAGCCAAGGATCTGGTGGACGGCGCTCCCAAGGCTGTCAAGGAAGCCGTTTCCAAGGACGATGCCGAGGCTATGAAGAAGAAGCTGGAAGAAGCCGGCGCGAAGGTGGAACTGAAGTAAGA
>CAKTTT010000083.1 GCA_934615635.1 uncultured Eubacteriales bacterium
AGGGCTCCCCCCCCCTTTTTTATAGAGGAGACCGGACACGGCTCCTTATCGAGTTTGATAGGTGCTTGAGCAAATCCAAAATCGCTTAGACGATGAAAGAATGGGGGGCACAACCTGCTTTTTAGCCGGCGCCCCACAGCGGACCTTGCCTGTGTCCGCGCCTCTAATGCTGGATCCCGAGGAGCTTGTCGGCTTCATATGTATGAATAGTCTCCTCAGGAGCGGGCCATATCCCCAGCTTGTGTGAAAAAATCCGGCGGGACGGACGAGAAGATACCGAACGATTTGAAAAGCCTGGGGAATCGGAACGCCAAAAAGCCGCCAATCGGCTTTTATACAAGCCGTTTTATCCCGCCGACTCATGTCCCTTCGAGAGGCGCGGGATCTTCCGATTACATCCTAAACATCTTGGCTATCCTGGATACGTGCGCCGGTAAAAGGCTGTGAGGATGATCGCCGCTGCCAAAGAATAGGAAGCCCATTGGGCATGGGGCGGCCATTTCACGAGCCGCCTCTGTCGGTATCGCTCAAATAAAGCGTAAAAAACGGCGAGAGTAACTCTCGCCGTTTCCGTTTACCGATAAAGCCCGGCTTACGCCATCCCGTTCCCCGTCGTTATCGCCTGCGGGCGGGCGATGATTACGCAATGAAGGACCCGGTTGGGCAAATCCCAACCGGGTCCTTCATTGACGCTTTATCGATAACCTCATTTCCTCCGCTTTTCATCGGTAAACAAAGGCAGCCCGCCCATGCTTGCCCGCTTATCTTCTTTTGCGTACAAAGCTCACCACACCGGCCCCTATGCAAACCAGCAACAGAAGCCCGGCTCCGGAAAGGATAACGATGGTGGTGATATCCAGCTTGTCATCCGCCGGCGGCTGAACCTTGGAGGTATCGAGGGAATTTATCTGATCGCCGGGAGCGGAAGCGGAAAAGACCCAGGTGATCTCTTTGGAAACCTCCGCCGGATTCCCTTCATAGGAAAAGGGGCAGCGCAGGGCGATGGACAGCTCTCTGGTGGCGCCGGGGGCCCAGCTCGCCGTTTCCAGCTTCAAGCCCCCGTCGGCATCCGCGATACGGCTGTAGGGCCCGTCGTACAAGGTTTGGTCCCCTTCCGTCACGGTGATGCGCAGCGCATCCAGATAGGTCAGCGCGGCCGTGTCGCCATAGGGCAGCTCGATCTGCTCCAGCCGCAGATGGACGGTGGCGTCGCTGTCGTTGCGCAGCCGCAGGGTGCCCGCCCGGCGGGTCTGCCCCGCCGGCACCAGGGGGAATTCCCATACAGCCGGCTGATCCGGCTCCGCCGCAAACTGTCCGCCCTCCTCGGTGACGCTGAAAACAATGGTTTTCTCCTCCACCGTGGCGGTCTCCGCCGCGAGCCCCAGACAGAAAGCCGGGCACAAGCCCACGCCAAGGCTCAACGCAACCGGCAGAAGGGCCGCTTTCCACCGCTTATTCATCGTCACGGCCTCCTTTCCGGTTTCTTTTGGTCAGATAATACCCATTCACCACAAGGCACAGGATAAGGAACACTCCCAGCAGCCCCCCCACCAGATAGACGGTGAGCTTGGGCAGGCCGAAGATGGTCCCCACCAGGAAGGGGTCGCCCCCCTGCCCCGGCTGGGTGACGGAAGCGGACGGCGCGGTGGAGATGGTGGTCTGGGAAGGCTGGGTGGGGATATACGGCTCGGTGGGGTCGGGGGGCGCGGCCTGCGCATCCAGGGGATCGCCGCCGCCCGCCGCGATGAGGACCTGCTCCTCCGTCAGAGCGAAATTGTACAGATAGGCGTCGTCCACCAAGCCGTTGAAGGTGGGGGTATCCCAAATGGTGCCGCCGATGGTGAACTGCAGCGCCTCCAGCTCCGTCAGCGGGATGACTAGCATATCGTCATACCACAGCCGGCCGTCGATATACAGCTTCAGGCTCTGTCCGTCGGCGGTCAGGGCGATATGATGCCACTCGTTCATGGGAAAGCCGTAGTGCTCCACCCCGTCCACAGCGGGATTCCACCCCTCCAGGGTGTGCCCCTCACCCCCGGACATGGTCATGCTCAGGAACAGGCCATCCAGTATGCGGCCCTGCTCGTCCTTCTTATCCGGATCCCGCATCCAGGGGCTGACGGTGAGCCAGCGGGTGGTCCGGCGGGACAAGGTAAAAAATCGTTGGCCGTATTTCGCCTCGTCGGGCTGCCCCTGCGCGGCTCCTTCCCAATAGAACCAGCCGGAAAAGGTCATCTGGGAGAACTTGAGCTGCTGGTAGCCCAGCCGGAGGAACTCATTCACGCCGTCCAGCCGGACGGCCTTGCTGCCGGCGGTGCGCCCCTCCACCCAGGTCAGCTCGGATTGGGGATGCTCTTCCTCTCCTTTGAAAAACAAAACGTAGGGGGAGAGGGTATCTGGCTCCTCCACCATCACCAGCCGCCCGTTTTCCGCCGGCTGAAAGCCCTGGGTGGCGGAAGCCGCGGGGGTCAGCGTCAGCAGCAGCGCCGCCACGGCGGCCCCCACCAACCCGGCCCTTCTTTTCCCAGTCCATTTCTTCATATCCTGTCCAACGCCCTTTCCGGACGGATCGCTCCGTATACTATACGTCTATTTTCGTATTTTCCGGCGCATTTGTCAATCCCCGGAGGAGGATATGACGAATTTTCTGCCAAACTAAACCGGTTAACAGGGTATATCCGCTGTTGAAAAGCCCAGACTCTTATGGTATACTTTATTTTTGTATGAATATGGAAAATCCTGCGGCTCTTTTCGCCGTCCGCAACCGGCGGCAGAAGGCGGGGAGCATCCGAGGAAAGGGTTGTTTTGACTATGCGCACCAATGCTTATCGTACCCATGTCAGCTCCGCCGTCACCGAGGAGAACATCGGTCAGGATGTGCGGGTCGCCGGCTGGGTGGAAAATATTCGCGACCACGGCGGCGTTAAATTTCTGGACATCCGGGATCATTACGGGGTGGTGCAGGCCGTCGTGTACGACGAGGCGCTGCTGGAGCCGGTGAACCGGGAGTGCAGCGTCACCATCGGCGGCAGGGTGGTGGCCCGCAGCGAGGATACCTACAACCCCAAAATCGCCACCGGCAGGGTGGAAATCAAGGTGGATTCCCTGACCGTGCTGGGCAAGGCCCCCGCCGCCCTGCCCTTCGACGTGGCCTCCTCCACCGAAACCAAGGAGGAGGTGCGGCTGAAATACCGCTACCTGGATCTGCGCAACCCCAAGGTCCACAGCAACATCGTGCTGCGCAGCCAGGTGATCTCCCATCTGCGGCGGAAGATGACCGAGCTGGGCTTCCTGGAGATCCAGACCCCCATTCTCTCCTGCTCCTCTCCCGAGGGGGCCCGGGATTACCTGATTCCCAGCCGCAAGCACCACGGCAAGTTCTACGCCCTGCCCCAGGCGCCCCAGATTTTCAAGCAGCTGCTGATGGTATCCGGCTTCGACCGGTATTTCCAGATAGCCCCTTGCTTCCGGGATGAGGACGCCCGGGCGGACCGTTCCCCCGGCGAGTTCTATCAGTTGGATTTCGAGATGGCCTTCGCCACCCAGGAGGACGTGTTCGCCGTGGCGGAAGAGGTGCTGACCGATACCTTCGCCGCTTTCTCCGGCAAACCGGTCTCCCCCGCCCCCTTCAAGCGCATCCCCTATGCCGAGTGTATGCTGAAATACGGCACCGACAAGCCGGATCTGCGCAATCCGCTGGAGGTCATCGATATCAGCGATCTGTTCGTCCAGACGGATTTCGCCCCCTTCCGGGGCAAGACCGTCCGGGCGCTGAATGTTCCCGGCTGCGCCTCCCAGCCCAAGAGCTTTTTTGAAAATATGCTGAAGTTCGCCACCGAAATCGGCATGAAGGGCCTGGGCTACGTCAAGGTGAATGAGGATCTCTCCTTCAGCGGCCCCATCGATAAATTTCTCTCGCCGGAGGACCGGCAGGAGCTGATCCGCCGCGCCGGCCTGGTTCCCGGCTGCGTCCTCTACTTTATCGCCGACAGCCGGGAGCTGGCGCCCAGATTGGCCGGCCAGATCCGCACCGAGGTGGCCAACCGGCTGCATCTCATCGATGAGGACCGGTTCGAGTTCTGCTTCGTGGTGGATTTCCCCATGTACGAGCTGGATGAAGAAACCGGCAAGGTCGCCTTCACCCACAACCCCTTCTCCATGCCCCAGGGCGGCCTGCAGGCGTTGGAGGAGAAGGATCCGCTGGAAATTCTCGCCTATCAGTACGACATTGTCTGCAACGGCGTGGAGCTGTCCTCCGGCGCGGTGCGCAACCACGATCTGGATATCATGGTGAAGGCTTTTGCCATCGCCGGGTATACGGAGGATGATCTTATCAACAAGTTCTCCTCTCTGTATAACGCTTTCAAGTACGGCGCGCCGCCTCACGCGGGCATGGCTCCCGGACTGGACCGGATGCTCATGCTGCTGACCGGCGAGCAGAATATCCGGGAGGTTATCGCCTTCCCCATGAACAGCGCCGCCCAGGACCTGATGCTGGGCTCTCCCTGCGAGGTGACCGAACAGCAACTGCGGGAGGTACACATCAAAATCCGCTGATCCGCCCGGTCCGGGCATATGAAAGGGTGATTCGCGCATGACTGACGGCAAAAACGACAGCATAAAGCACAGCATGATCGATCGGGAGGAGATTCGGAAAATCGCCCGACTGGCCAAGCTGTCCGTTCCGGAAGAGGAGCTGGACGGCCTGACGGCGGACATGGACCAGATCCTCTCCTTCGCCGACACCATCAACGCCGCCGGCGTTCAGGGGGAGGAATTCGACAGCGTCAGCGGCCTGTCCAACGCCTTCCGGGAGGACGAGGTGGTCCCCTCCTATCCGCGGGAGGCCATCCTGCGCAACGTGGACGGCGGCGAGGACGGATTCTTCTATGTGCAGAAACGGCGGTAGCACCGCCCCCACCCATCCCATCTACGGAAAGGCTTGATCGTATGACTACCGGAAAAATCGCCGCCGTCCGGCGGCTGCTGGATACCGGGGAGGTCTCCTGCGCGGAGCTGACTCGGCGCTATCTGGACGCCATCGGCCGGGACAACGAGCGGCTCAACGCTTACGTAACCGTGACGGCGGAAACGGCGCTGGCCGCCGCGGAAGAGGTGGACCGCCGCCGCGCCGCCGGGGAAGCTCCCGCCCCCCTGGAGGGGGTGCCGATGACCCTGAAGGACAACATCTCCACCGCCGGCATCGAAACCACCTGCTGCTCCCGTATTCTGAAGGGCTACCGGCCGATTTACGACGCCACCGTCTGGCGGCTGCTGCAGGGCCAGCACGCCGTGCTGCTGGGCAAAACCAATATGGATGAGTTCGCCATGGGCTCCTCCTGTGAAACCTCCTGCTTCGGCGGCGCGAACAATCCCTATGACCAGAACCATGTGGCGGGCGGCAGCTCGGGCGGCGTGGCCTCCGCCGTGGGAGGCAATCTGGCCGTCTATGGCCTGGGCTCGGATACCGGCGGCTCCATCCGCCAACCGGCCAGCTTCTGCGGACTGGTGGGCCTCAAGCCCACCTACGGCGCGGTGTCCCGCTACGGCCTGATCGCCTATGCCTCCAGCTTTGATCAGATCGGCCCCATCACCGCCTCGGTGGAGGACGCGGCCCTGGTTTACGATGCCATCTCCCCATACGACCAGCAGGATTCCACCTCCCAGGGCCGGATGGGCCCGCCCACGGCGGAAGCCCTGGGCCGGGAGTTGAAAGGGCTGCGGGTCGGCATCGCCAAGGAATATTTTGAGGGGCTGCGGGAGGACGTCCGCGCCGCCGTGGAGGAGGCGGTCGCCGCCTACCGCTCCCTGGGCGCGGACATCGTGGAGTTCCGCCTGCCCTCCCTGCAATACGCTCTGCCGGTGTATTATATTCTGGCCTGCGCGGAAGCTTCCTCCAACCTGGGCCGGTACGACGGCATCCGCTACGGCTACAAAACCGCCCATTATGAGGATGTCAACGACATGATCTGCAAAACCCGCAGCGAGGGCTTCGGCAAGGAGGTCCAGCGGCGGATCCTGTTGGGCACCTACGTGCTTTCCGCCGGGTATTACGACGCTTACTATAAAAAAGCGCAGAACCTGCGGGGCGCCATCGTTTCCGCTTTCGACGAGGCGTTCCGGAGCTGTGACGTGATTCTGGCTCCCACCGTTCCCATGACCGCCTTCAAGCGGGGCTTCACCTCCCAGGATCCGGTGGAAACCTATCAAACGGACATCTGCACCGTGCCGGTCAACATCGCCGGCCTGCCGGCGGTATCCCTGCCCTGCGGCTACGATGCGGCGGGGCTGCCCATCGGTATACAGCTCATCGGTCCCCGCTTCGGGGAGGCGGCCATCCTTAACGCCGCCTATCAATATGAACAGCAGGCGGGCGCGGCGCTCTACCGCCCCACCGGATGGGGGGTGTCCCTGTGAGTTACGAGCTGGTAGCCGGGTTGGAAACCCATGTGGAGCTTTCCACCAAAACCAAAATCTTCTGCGGGTGCACCACCAAATTCGGCGGGGAACCCAACACCAACTGCTGCCCCATTTGCATCGGCCTGCCGGGCACCCTGCCCAAGCTGAACCATGAGGTGGTGCGCTATGCCATCAAGGCGGGGCTGGTGACCAACTGCGCCATCAACACCATCTCCAAGATGGACCGGAAAAACTACGTGTATCCCGATCTTTCCAAGGCCTATCAGATTTCCCAGTACGACAAACCCCTGTGCGAGCACGGCTATATCGAGCTGTCCAGCGGCAAGCGCATCCGCATCACCCGGATCCACATTGAAGAGGACGCAGGCAAGCTGGTGCATACCCGAGGCGACACTTATGTGGATTACAACCGCGGCGGGGTGCCGCTGATCGAAATTGTCACCGAGCCGGATATCCGCAGCGTGGATGAGATCCGGGAATATCTGGAGCGGCTGCAGTTGATGATGAAATACATCGGCGTGTCCGACTGCAAGATGCAGGAGGGCTCCCTGCGCTGCGATGTCAATATCTCGGTGCGCAAACAGGGAGAAGAAAAGCTGGGCACCCGGACGGAGATCAAGAACATGAATTCCTTCGCCTTCATCGAAAAGGCGGTGGCCTATGAAATGGAGCGGCAGATCGATCTCATCGAAAGCGGCGAGCCGGTGGTTCAGGAAACCCGCCGTTATAACGATGTGGACAATGTGACCGAGAGTATGCGGGGCAAGGAGGACGCTCACGATTATCGCTACTTCCGGGAACCGGATCTGGTCACCATCGCCACGACGGAGGAGGAAATCGAGGCGCTGCGCGCCACCCTGCCCGAGTTGCCGGATGCCCGGCTGAATCGGTACACGCAGGAGTGGGGGATTCCCGCCGCCGATGCCCAGCTTCTGGTGAAATACCGCCGGGTAGCGGAATACTTTGAGGAGGCCTCCCAGGGAGTGACCCCCAAGACGGTTTCCAACTTCATCATCGGCCAGATCTTCCGCCGCCTCTCCACAGATGCGGAAAAGGAAAACGCCGACATTTCCGTCCCCGCCGTCAATTTGCGGGAGCTGGTGGCCCTGATCGACAGCGGCAAGCTCCGGATGAATCTGGCGAAATCCACCCTGGAAAAAATGCTGGATACCGGCAAGCCGGTATCCGAACTGGTGTCCGAGGAGGATATGAAGGGGGTGGACGACTCCGCCCTGCTGGAGCTCTGCCGCCAGGCGGTGGCGGATAATCCCGGCGCGGCGGCGGATTACAAGGCGGGCAAGGAAAAGGCGCTGAAGGCCATCCTTGGTGCGGTAATGAAGGCCACCCGCGGCAAAGCGGACGCGGTAACGGCGGAAAAAATATTGCTGGAGTTGTTAAAATAAAAAGCAGTAGGGGCGCAGCGTATCGGCAGGCTCCGTAAATCTTAAAAATCGAGGTACAGTCAACAAGCTGTACCTCGATTTTCACTATACATTCACTTCCCGGAAGTAGATAACCCGCTAGGACGCTTTGGAAGAGCGTCGGCCAAAATGTCATGTGAGGACGCTCATTTTGCTTGCAAGTCCAGTACCGTGGCATAGTGCAATATATCAAATGTTTCCGGCAATGTTTTCATATAACTTTTATGCTCCCTTTCCCAAGCGGCAATTTCCTCTGCACTTAACGATGAAGCGCCAATGCCACGGCAGGCCTTCATCCGTCCGTGCCATGTTTCACGGGTAAAGGGGACTTTTATATCATAAGCGATCGCGTTGGCAACCTCAAACATATCCCCAAGCCATTTTGGCGTTTCAAGCTCATAACGCTCCATTCTCCCCCCTGACCAGGCTGGATTATATTTAAGAACCATATCTTCGCTTGTTTTTGCGATTCTATCTTCAAAAGGCAACCACGCCATAAACAATATAACAAAGTGGCCATTCTCTTTTAACACTTTATGTATTTTGGGTAAAGCTATTGCTTTATCGAAATACATAAAGCATTGACAAGCCGTTACAACATCAAATGTTTTATCTGGAAAATCAAAAGTTTCTGCTGAGGCAACAATGTACTCTATATCTAACCCTGACGATTTTGAAAGTTGTATTGCTTGTTCAATTTGATTTTTCGATATATCCGCTCCAACGAATTTTGCACCGAATCGAACCATGTTTCGTGGTAAAACTCCGGTTCCTGTTCCCAAATCGAGGACAAATTGACCTTTCGTGCATAAACCTAAATCAACAAGTTTTTGATAGAACTCGGCAGGATAAATATCACGGTATTTGGCATAATCCTTTGAGGCCAGTCCCCAATCAAACTCTTTTCCATGATCAATATGATCTAATTTTTGCATATGTTCCCCTCAAGTCAATATAAGGTATTTTCAGCGGCATTATAACGCCATGGCCTCGAAAAACGGCCTTTCTTTCCCTAGGTAGCCCGGGTATGAGAAGCATAGCCATCACCCCATAGGCCGCCCGTACGCCATGAAAGGTCTGCTCCACAAGGCACTAGCTTCGGGTGGAATCAAGAGGGGGTGCAGGGTATTTCCCCCGGCTACCCCGGCCTCACTTGCCTCCCCAGCGTAGCTTGTCCCGCGACCGGTTCTGGTGGTCCCAGTGGTCAGCCGCCGTCCCGCCTCCGCATTGGCAGCCCGCGTTCCTTCGCCGCTGGAAGGGAGAGGCAACCCTCCCGCACGAGCATTGCTCCATTTGTGAAACAATGCCTAGCCGGTCCCTCAGCCTATTCCGCCAGAGCATGTCAAGGGAGAAGTTTAAGGGAAGAAAAAAGAAAACCTCCCGAAGAATCGGGAGGTAAAAGGAAGAGTCGGCGCCTACCTATTTTTCCAGGCCGCTTCCAGCCAAGTATCTTGGGCGCAAGTGGGCTTAACTGCCGTGTTCGGGATGGGAACGGGTGTACCCCCACCGCTATCGGCACCGACTATATTCCCCTTCTCAGGGTATCGTATACCCTGAGAACTGAACAAAGAAAAAGAAGAAAAGGACCGCAAAAAGGATTCTGTAACATGATCTCGCGCTGTAGGTCAAGCCCTCGGTCTATTAGTACTGCCAAGCTAAAGACGTCACCGTCCTTACACATGCAGCCTATCTACCAGGTAGTCTTCCTGGGACCTTACCTGATTACTCAGTGGGATATCTAATCTCAGGGCCGGCTTCACGCTTAGATGCTTTCAGCGTTTATCCGATCCGCACTTAGCTGCCCAGCTGTGCCACTGGCGTGACAA
>CAKTTT010000084.1 GCA_934615635.1 uncultured Eubacteriales bacterium
TTTTCTGCACCTCCGGTGTTAGTCGTTTACGGAGGGTTCCTTTTATCGGGTTGTCTGGTGACAACGCGGAATAGCGGTCGCTTTTTTTGCCCGGTTTCAGCCGGTCGTCGGGGGCGGGTTCGGCCAGGAAAGGCCAAGCCGGTAGTCCGTTCCCTATGCGTATGCGATTTTCGCCGGAGTGGGCTTGTCTCCCGATTTTCCGTGAAAGACGAGCTTTTTCATGGTTTTCGGCAGCGTTATAGCGCCCCAAGATACAACGCTCCATAAGCGGGACAGCCGGAAGGGGCGTGTATGGTTGGCTGCGAAAGGAAGCCGCTCTTTTCCCGCCCAAAGGAGGGCCGCGCATCCGCTTCTTGGCGATGGGCAGGCGGCAATCCGTTTCGGCGCAATATCCTAGTAGCCCCCGCCGGGAGCGCCGGCCCTTTCCGCCTCCCGGAACAGGCCGCTATCCCGGCCATTCCTGTTTTGCAGCCGTGCCTCAAGGCGCGGCGCGATGGTTTACGAAATCCATCGGCCGGATACGCCGATCCGCGGCGGCGTATCTGGCGTAAAAAGGATTGGCGGCGACCATTGCCGGACGGTCCTCTTCTTTCGCCGCCGCTGTGAATTCCTCCCGCTTCCGCCGGCGCGGCGTTGCCTTTCTCAGCGAAATCTATCCGTGTTCTTTTCGGTTCCTGTTGGAGAAAGGGCCGATCCGACATATACTATACCGTCAACGAATCCTTTCAGAGGCGGATGGTCGGCTGCTATGGATAAAGCGGGAAAGCGATCCCTCGTATATGGAAAACGGCGCAAGCCGCAGCTCCGCGTCAAGGGGAGGAAGACCGGCGCGGCCGGGAGGGCCTGGGGCGGGATTCCCGGTCAAATCGTCGGAATTGACGGATAAGCGCGGTTGCAGACCATGGAAGAAGATGGTATAATGGGGCGCATAGCGGCTATGGACGCTGATGGAGGATACAAGGCATGAGTGACCAACAGTTCAACCATCCGGAGGAGAGGCAGAGGGAAGCGCCGGAGGCCTTTTCCACTGACGAAAAGCCTCAAAACAGAGCGTGGGAGCGGGTCTCCCGACTGGTAAAGCGGCTCAAGCCGGGGCAGATACTCACCATCGGTTTTTTTTCCGTGGTCATGCTGGGGGCGCTGCTGCTGACCCTTCCCGTCGCCACCATCGACCGGGAGACCCTTGGCTTTGTGGACGCGCTTTTCACCGCCACCTCGGCGGTGTGCGTTACCGGGCTGACGGTGGTGAACACCGGCGTCACCTTTTCTCTTTTCGGCCAGGTGGTGATTATCCTGCTCATCCAGGTGGGTGGTTTGGGTTTCATGACCATGGCCTCCCTGGTGTTTCTGGCCATCGGCCGTCGGATTTCCCTGCGGGAACGGCTTATCATCCAGGAATCCTTCAATGCGGATTCTCTGCAGGGGCTGGTGCGGCTGGTGCGCAACGCCATCCTCGTCACCCTGGTGATCGAGGGAGCCGGGTTCCTGATTTTCTCTCTGCGCTTCCTTCCGGCTTACGGATGGGGCAAGGGGCTTTTCTACGCGCTGTTCATGAGCATCTCCGCCTTCTGCAACGCCGGGTTCGATCCCTTCGGCTTTGCCAACTCGATCGAACCCTTTGTGGCGGATCCGGTGGTGAATCTGACGGTGATGCTGCTCATTACCCTGGGGGGCATGGGCTTTTCGGTCATTTTGGATATCCTGCGCCATCGCCGCTTCCGGCTGCTGATGCTGCACAGCCGGATTGTGCTGGTGATGACCGGCGTCCTCTTTCTGTCCGGCTGGCTGCTGACCCTGCTGCTGGAATGGGATAATCCGGCTACCCTGGGCAAGCTGCCCCCGGCGGTCCGGGTGATGGCCGCCGCGTTTCAGTCGGTAACGCTGCGCACCGCCGGTTTCGATACCATCGGCCAGGGAGGGCTGACGCCGGCCGGGCAGATGGTGGCCATTATCCATATGTTTATCGGCGCGTCGCCGGCCTCCACCGGCGGCGGCATCAAAACCACCACCTTCTTTGTGGTGTTTCTATCGGTGGCCGCCATGGTGCGCCGAAAAACGGATTACAACGTCTACCGCCGCCGCCTGAACGAGCAGCTAATCCGCCGGGCGCTGGCGATTTTCACGCTGGCGCTGACTCTGGTGCTGTTCGACACGGTGGTGATCAGCGCGGTGGAGGGCGTGGCCGGGGCGGAGGATACCCTGGCGGACGTGCTGTATGAGACGGTGTCCGCTTTTGCCACAGTGGGGCTTACCACAGGCATTACGCCCACCCTCAGCGTTGTTTCCAAGCTGCTGATTTCCCTCACCATGTTCCTGGGCCGGGTAGGGCCGCTGACGGTGTCCATGGCTTTGTCCGGCGGACCGCAGAAGCCGGACGCCATCCGGTATCCCGAGGAACGGTTGATGGTTGGATAATCCGTTTTTGTTGCCGTAAGGCGGAAAAGGAAGGTCGACTGTATGAAACAGATAGCGGTATTGGGGCTCAGCCGGTTCGGCGCCAGCGTCGCCCGGTCGTTGGAGACGATGGGCGTGGAAGTGATGGGGGTGGACAGCGACAAGGAGAAGGTGGCGGATCTGGCCCACGATATCACCCACGTGGTGCAGGCGGATATCCTGGACAGCGATGCGCTGGATTCTCTGGGGCTGCGGAATTTCGACGTGGTGATCCTCAGCGTCAAGGACGTGGAGATCAGTTGTCTGGCCACCATGGCGCTCAAGGATCACGGGGCGGCCAAGGTGGTGGCCCAGGCCAGCGGGGAGGCCCATGCGAAGATTCTGGAGCGGATCGGAGCGGATAAGGTGATCATGCCGGAAAAGGATATGGGTATCCGGCTGGCGCGCAGCCTGGCGGGCAACAATATCCTGGATTATATGGAGCTGTCCTCCCGCCACAGCCTGGTGGAAATCGAGGCGCTGGACGAGTGGGTGGGGCACACCCTCAAGGAGAGTAACATCCGTTCCCGTTACGGCATAAACGTGGTGGCCATCCGTTCGGGCAAGAGCCTGCAGGTGTCCCCGCGAAGCGACGATTTGATCCATGACGGAGATATCATGGTGGTGATCGGGGAGAACAACGACCTGGAGCGGCTCAACAAAATCGAGAAGAAAAGGAAAAAATGAGAATATGAAAGGGAGGGGAAGGCCTATGGCCTTCCCCTCCCTTTTACGCAAACGGTTACGCGCCGAACAGGGCGTAATTCTCTCTCTTTGCTGCCGCCGGAAGATAATCGCTCCGCTCCAATCGGGGACTGTCGTGGAGATAAGCCGTCAGGATTTCCCGGCTCAGGTTGGTGATGTCTTCCCGCTCCACCGCCTCCTGGGCGGTGAGCAGAAGCACCTCGCTGTTTTCATAGCCGTCGGATATGGGCGTTCCGGAAGCCTCCTCCATGAGGAAGGCCACGCACCATTGCTCGGGCTTGAACTGGAGGGACAAAACGGCTTTCGCGCGGGCGGTTATCCTCGTTTCCTCCCATATTTCCCGCTCCACCGCCCTGTCGGGAAGCTCTCCTTCCCGCACATAGCCGCCCGGCAGCAGGATTCTCCCTTTTGCGATGCCGTATGTGTGGCGCACAAGCAGGATTTTTCCCTGGATGGCAACGATTCCGCACACGGTAAAACAGGGGTTGTTCATTGGACCGTCCCTTTGCTTTTGGATTTTTTATAAAGCGTGTACAAACCCAGACAGAGGATCAGCAGAAGGGGAAAGAGGATGGCGGAAAGGATGCCGATCTTCAGGTTATCCCGGAAGGCGCCGGAGACAAAGCCCACCAGGGTGGGGCCGGTGGAACAGCCCAGGTCGCCGGCCAGCGCCAGCAGGGCGAACAGCGCCGTCCCGCCCGCCCGGATTTCTTTGGCGGCGATGCTGAAGGTCCCGGGCCAGAGGATCCCCACCGACAGGCCGCACAGCGCGCAGCCCAGGAGACTCAGGACAGGGGAGGAGGACAAGGAGATCAGCAGATAGCTGGCGATGCACAGGAGGGTGCTGAACAGCATAAAGGGGAGCAGGCGGATCCTTTCGCTGCATTTGGCATAGAACACCCGGGCCGCCCCCATCAACAGAGCAAAGGCGCAGGGGCCGGCCAGATCCCCCACCGTTTTGGTTACCCCCAGTCCCGCCTCTGCGAAGGCGGAAGCCCACTGGATCACCGCCTGTTCGCTGGCGCCCGCGCAGAGCATCATCAGCAGCATGATCCAGAAGATCCGCATTCCTGCCAGCTTCCGTATGGGGAGCCCCTGCGCTTCCTCCTGCAGGGTCCGCAGGGGCACCTGGGAAAAATAGAAGGTGTTGATCAGGGGAACGGCGGCCCAGATCAGGGCGAGGATTTTCCAGTTGGCGATGCCGAATAACGCGAAAAAAGCGGTGGAGAGCAGCACCACGGCGACATGTCCCCAGCAGTAGAAGGAGTGCAGCAGGCTCATGGTCGCTTCCTTGCGTTCGGTGGGGCAGGCCTCCACAATCGGGCTGATAAGCACCTCGATGAGGCCGCCGCCCACAGCGTAGAGCACCGTGGCAGCCAACAGCCCGGCGTAAGGGTCTCCAAACCATTCCGGCAGCAGGGTGAGGCCGACCAATCCGGCGGCGGAAAACAAATGGGCCGCGACCACGCAGGTGCGGTAGCCGATTTTATCCACGAATTTGGCCGCCAGAACGTCCACCACCAACTGGATGCCGAAATTGAAGGTCACCAGCAGCGCGATCCGATCCAGCGAGATGGCGTAGGTGGTCTGAAAGGTGAGGAAGAGCAGGGGCGCGAAATTGTTGATGATCGCCTGAACGATATACCCCACGAAGCTGGCGCACAGCGTGTGCCGAAAATCCTGCCGTATGTTCATGATAACACCCTTTACAAGGAGGAGTGAGGGGAAAGCATGGATAACAATGTACCACGGCGCCGGGAAAAAAGCAATATGAAATGAGGAAAAGGGCGCCTGCCGGCCACAAAAGTGACGGCAGACGCCCGAGCTAGTCCCGGAACAGGAACAATTTATATACAGGTATTTCCAGCGCATCGGACAGACGGAAGAGGAGGTCCAGAGAGGTGCCGGTGGCGGCCAGCTCCATGTTGCCCATATGCGTGCGGTCGATCTGCAGCAGTCGGGCGAGCTCGGCCTGGGTATAGCCGCGAAGCTTACGGTAGTAGGCGATATTCAGCCCGAGCTTTTTATATTTGTCCTTTTGGAGGATATCCATCAATCATCACCCCCCAGCCTTGGCGACGGCGGAAAGCCGGACCGGGGAAGAGGACGGCCTCCACGGATAAAACAAGGGAGCCGCGAGGGTGGCGGCTCCCGGATGGACCGGCGGAGCTACTCCGACGGACGTTCCTTTTTGGCTTTCTTTTCTTCCTTCTTCTCCTTTTCTCGTTCCCTGTCCTCCCTAGGCATCAGGCTGTCCAGAATCCGGGCCGCGGCTATCCGCCGCGCGTTGGCCTCCAAAGCCATGGTCATCGCCAATTGATAGAGAGCGGCGGCCTCCTGATTCCGGGCTTCGCCGATTCGCTGGGCCGTCTCCTGCATTGCCCGCTGATGGATGGAGGAAAAGACGGGATATAGCTCCTCCACGCCGTTGCCGGCGCGCATCCCTTCCAGAATCGCATGGGTTTCCGGCAGCGTCAGCACCGACTTCAACATGCAAATCATCATCAGCATCGCCAAATGCTGCCGAGAGTACTTTTTCGCTTCGGGACGGGGCAAAACGCCGTCCTTCACATAATTGTTGATCATGCTGGAGGTCAGCAGGCGCTCGCCGTCGCCCGAGAAGGGGGCGAGCTGCTTGTCCATCAGGGTGATTACCTGATCCATGTACAAATCCAGCTCCGGCAGCCGATCCCACTGCGCCGGTGCATATTCCTGAATGGAATCCGCCCAATCCCAAAGTTCCTGCGGTATCTGTTCCATCGTCCATCATCCCTTCCGTCCAGGCCGCCCGGTTCGCTTTCGATGGATAATCCGTTGAGCCGTCCTCTCCGCTCGAAAGCTCCATGCCGCCTGGCATCCTCATTTCCCTCTGTTTCCCCTTCACATCTATCCGCGGACATTTTCCTCGAATCTGCATAAAGTATAACATAATGCGGCAGACTATGCAAGAAGGGAAGTTATCACTTGACATAATACCGAGAATATTATAATATAATAATAAAAACTAAATTACATAGAGATTATTAATGCATTATGAACGAAACGAGGGATCACTATGCGGGATATACGGTCGGTGACGGTATGGGGCGACAGCGTGATGAAGGGCGTCGTTTATGACGAGGAGAAGGAGCGGTACACGCTGCTGCCGGAATGCAGCGCGAATCGCGCTTCCCGGGCGTTGGGACTCCGCTTGCGCAATCGTTCCCGCATGGGCTGTACCGTCACCAAGGGGCTCCAGATCATGCGAAAGGATCTGGAGACGGAGGCGGCGGGCGGCGTGGCTCTCATCGAATTCGGCGGGAACGACTGCGATTACGACTGGGCGCAGGTGGCGCAGCGGCCGCTGGATCCCCATCAGCCCAAAACACCGCTGGAAATTTTCCTCTCCCAGCTCAGGGAGATGGTGCATCTGGCGAAGCAGAAGGGTATGGAGCCGGTGATGATGACGCTGCCGCCGATTCATGCGGAGCGTTATTTCAACTTTTTTACCCGGGGCGGGTTGAACAGGGAGAACATTCTTCTCTGGCTGGGGGATATCCAATTTATTTATCGCTGGCATGAACGGTACAACGCCGCGGTGATCCGGGTGGCGAAGGAATGCGGCTGCCTGCTGGCGGATGTGCGGGAGGCTTTTCTGGGACAGCGGCATTATGAGGATCTGCTGTGCGCCGACGGTATCCATCCCAACGAAAAGGGGCATATTCTGATGGACGGCGTGCTGGAGGACTATGGCGGGGTGCTTCGCCGGCCGTTAGCCGCCGCGGAATGAAACGCCCTACCGCTGGGTATCAATATGCGCTTGAACTGCCCGGCGGAAGCCGGGGATTTACGGCAGGGATGAAAGGGCCGGCGCCGGCTGATTTCTCGGTTTTTCCGCTTGTTCCAGGTCCCGCAAACACGGGATCCTCTTTTTAAGCGGCTATTGCAGGCGGGGGGGACAGCCTCGCGGGATCTTCCGGCGGTTGCCATGTCATGATAGAGAAACCCCGTTGGAGGGTCATGACCTTCCAACGGGGTTTTCCATCAACCGTAGATCCGTTTTTGCATTTCCGCCACGCATTTGTCAAAATCGATGCCCAGTACCGACATACCGCGAACCGTCATATATTTATAGGCGCCGCTCATGGGTACCGACCAGGAATCGACTTCATAGCCCGCAAACTTGGGCATATCCCAAATCAGGGAGAACATTTCACCTTCGGTTAAATTGGTGCGAACCATCGGCAGGAAGGTGTTCAGCAGGCTGCCGAGCTTCCCGACGCTTTGGTTTTTGACCTTATCAAAGCATTTTTCCAACACGATGCGCTGCCGGTTGGTCCGGCTGAAGTCGCCGCCGCCGCCGTAGCGGTTGCGGGCATATCCCAGCGCCTGCTTACCGGTCACCGTCTGTACGCCGGGGGCGGTCAGCAAACCGTCGTTTTGATTCTTCCCCGTCAGCCGGTTGATTTCGCGGATATACTTGTTGGCGATATCCACCTCGCTCTGATTGAGATCCAGCTCGATGCCGCCCAGATGGTCAATGATATCGATGAAGTTATAGAAATCCACCGCAACATATTTGTCGACCTTGATACGGAAGTTCTGCTCCACCGTTTTCATAAGCAGGCTGGGGCCGCCGTAAGCGGTGGCGGTGTTGAGACGGTTGCCCTGGCTCACACCGGGAATATTGAGATAAATGTCCCGCAGCAGGGAGGTGACGACAATCTTGTTGGTTTTCTTGTTGATGGAAAGCAGCATCATCGTATCGGAACGTCCCCACCGTCCGGATACCCGGGTATCGCTGCCGATGAGCATGACGTTGAAAACATCCTTGTCATAGGCCAGCGGGGTTTTGTTGTTTTCAATGTTGGATTGGGCGTCGCTTTCCAGTTTATCGATTTCAGAGGCGGGGGAATCCGGTCCAGCGGATTCATCCACCGGCGGCAGGCTGTCCACAAGGCTCTGGTCGCCCGGATCGTACTGCACTTTTTTAAGATAGCCCCGGATGATGAGGAACAGGATCAAAACGCACAGGAGCAGGACGCCCACCACAATGCCGCCCGCAATCAACGCCTTTTTCTTGCCGCTCATCTTCTTTTTGCGCGTATCTGTATGATCAGCCATTATAAAACTCCTTTCCTGTATTCTCGGCGGAATACAACCGTCCCCCGCCGATACGACGACAGGGGACTTTAGACTGCCTGTTTATCACTAGTTTATCAGGACTTTCCATATTCGTAATCGTAGGCCTTGTAGCTTTTGGAGCCATAGGGCTTGTTCTGCTCTTTTACATCCGTGATCACCACGCCCAGCACGTTGGCTTCCAGCGCCCGAATGCTGTCCACGGCCTTTTGCAGCTCGTCGTAATGGGTCTGTTTCTGCCGGGCCACCAGCATGACGCCGGCGACCTTTTTCGCCAGCATGAATGCATCCGACACCACGTTGACCGGCGGCGTGTCCACAAAAACATAATCATACTGTTGGGAAAGCTGCTCCAGGAGCAGCAGCATATTCTCCGAGCCGAGCAGCTCGGAGGGATTGGGCGGGATAGGGCCGGAGGGGATGAGATCCAAATTGGTCACCACATCCCGCTGAATGGAGTCCTTCAGCGGCGCCAGACCGCTGAGCAGCTTGGAGAGGCCCTGGGAATTGCTGACGCGGAAAATCTTATGCTGGGTCGGCTTACGCATATCCGCATCGATCAGCACGACCTTGGCGCCGGTCTGGGCCATGGTGATCGCCACGTTGGAGCAGAAGGTGGATTTCCCGGCTCCCGGCTCGGCGCTGGTGCAGACAATCGACTTTTCCTTGGTGGTGGAGAGGGCGAACAAAAGACCGGTGCGGATGTTCTTATAGGCCTCCACAATCTGAAAGGTGCCGTTTTTAGAGACGTTGGTGTTCTGGCGGCTGGTGATCTTCGGCTTTTTAAGCATGCTTGCCGCCTCCCTTCGGGTTGGGATCAAAGCTGGGAATCTCGCCCAGGACGGGCACATCGAGCTTCTGCTTGAGATCGTCTTCGCCTTTGACGGTATTATCCGTCAGGTACTGAATCAGCACGATGACCAAAGAGAGCGCCAGACCGAGGGCCAGACCGAACGCGCACAGGATAGTCCTGTTGGGGGAGGTCTTATCATAATTGGGTTTGGCGGGGCCGACGATTTCCACCGAACCCACCTTGACCACCCGCTTCAGCTCGTCGGGCGCGATGGATGCGATGGTGTTGCAGATTTCGGCGGAGAATTCCGGGTCTGTCGTTTCGGCGCTGATCTTAAGAACCTCGGTGCCGTTGACCGATTTCATGGAGAGCATCCTGCGCAGCTCATCCACCTCTACCGGCTCGCTGAGCTGCTGCGTCACCTGCTCCAAAATGTTTTCATTCTGCAAAACCGCGATATAAGCGTTGACCAGCTTCTGAGAGGCGTTGATGGAGTTTAGATCTGCCGATCCGCCTTGTTCCACGATTTTACTGGTAACATACAGATCAACAGAGGAGGTATACTTCTTGGGCAGGATGAAGGTGGAGAAC
>CAKTTT010000085.1 GCA_934615635.1 uncultured Eubacteriales bacterium
CCGATATTCTTACCGTCCGCAAGGCGGCGGAGGATGAGGAGAAGATCTGGGAGGCGGTTCGCCGGGTGGCCGACATGGCGCTGGAACGCTTCCTGCAGATGCGGGAGCGGGAGGGCGCCCGGATGCGGGAGGATGTGCTCAACCGCCGTCGGACGATCCTGGAAGCCGTCGCTGTGGTGGAGGAACGCTCCCCCCAAACGGTGAAGGAGCATATGGATAAGGTGGAGGCCCGGATGCGGGAGCTGCTGGACACCGCCACGGTGGATGAACAGCGGCTGCTGACCGAGGCGGCGCTCTTCGCAGATAAAATCGCGGTGGCGGAGGAAACGGTGCGGCTGCGCAGCCATCTGGATCAACTGGAGCATATGCTGGACAGCGGCGAGCCGGTGGGGCGGAAGCTGGATTTTCTGGTGCAGGAGATCAACCGGGAGGCGAACACCATCGGTTCCAAGTCCCAGGATGTCCAGTTGGCCAGGGTTGTGGTGGATATCAAGGCGGAAATTGAGAAAATCCGGGAACAGATCCAGAATATTGAATAGGATTTTGTCTATAAACCAAGAATGAAATCAGAATGGAACAGGAAGGACGGTTCCCGTATGAAACTGATTAACATCGGCTTTGGAAACATGGTTTCGGCCAGCCGCCTGGTGGCGATTGTCAGCCCGGAATCCGCGCCCATCAAACGGATTATCCAGGACGCCAAGGACCGGGGCACCCTCATCGACGCCACCTATGGCCGCCGTACCCGCGCGGTGCTGGTGACGGACAGCGACCATGTCATCCTGTCCGCCGTTCAGCCGGAAACGGTGGCGAACCGGCTGAACGACCGCGAGGACGAGGAGGATTTGGAGGAAGATGAATAGGCGGGGAATGCTGATCGTCTTGTCCGGCCCCTCGGGTTCCGGAAAGGGAACGATCATCAAAAGCTTACTGCAGCAGCGGGAGGATACCGTGTTGTCCATATCCGTCACCACCCGGGCTCCCCGCCCGGGGGAGGAGGACGGCGTTCATTACTTTTTCCGCACCCGGGAGGATTTCGAGGAGCTGATCCGCCGCAATGCCCTGCTGGAATTCGCGGAATATAATGGGAATTATTACGGCACGCCGGAGGAGGCTATCACCGGCTGGCTCAATCAGGGAAAGAACGTGCTGCTGGAAATTGAGGTGCAGGGCGCCGAAAAGGTGATGGATTTCCGTTCCGATCTGGTCTCCATCTTCATCACCATCCCCTCCATGGCCGAGCTGGAACGCCGGCTGCGGGATCGGGGAACGGAGACGGAGGATAAGATCCGCGGCCGCATGGAGGTCGCCAGGCGGGAGCTGACCCGGGCTTTCCGGTATGATTATGTGGTGCTGAACGACGAGGTGGAGCTGGCCGTCAAGCGGATCAACACCATCATCGACGCGGAGCAGATGCGGTATGCGCGGATGGAAAACTATGTTTTGGAGGTTTTGGAAGATGTTGAGACCCACTGATATTGAAAAGCTGAAGGGCAAAAACAGCCGATATGCCGTGGTGGTGGGCGTTGCCAAGCGCGCCCGGGAAATCGCTGAGGAGGCGGAAAAGGGCGGTGCGATCCTGACGGAAAAACCGGTGAGCCTGGCGATTGCGGATATTCGGGACGGCGATTACCGGCTGATGGCCCATGACGATAAGACGGACGGCTGAGTCCGGGGCCGCCGGCAGGGCAGAGGAGTGAGGAGATGCCGCCCAGAGTGGTCAAAATCGCCGTGGAACAGGCGGCGTATCACTTTGATAAGCTGTACAGCTATATCGTCCCGGATTCCCTGGGAGAGGTGAAACGGGGTTGCCGCGTGCTGGTTCCCTTCGGCGGCGGCAACCGCAAACGGCAGGGCGTTGTGGTGGAGTTGGGCGGAGAGGCCGAGGTGGCCAAACTCAAACCGGTTTTTTCCGTCCTGGACGCCAGCCCTCTGCTGGATGATGAAATGATGGATCTTGCCCTGTGGATCAAGGAGCGCACCTTCTGCACGATATTCGACGTGGTGCGCGCCATGCTGCCCACGGGGTTTTCCATGAGAGTCCGGCCCGTCTACCGGGCGGCGTCGGATGCAGCGGAGCAGGCGGCGGAACTGCCGCTGGAGGAGGGACTGATGCTCCAGTTCATCGCCTCCCACCGCAACGGGATCGACCGGGAAAAGCTGCTCGCCGCCTTGGGATACGACGACGGCTGCCGTCTGCCGGAGAATCTGGTGGAAAAGGGGCTTGTCCGGCGGACGGACGACGCCTATCGGCTGACGGGCGACGCCACGGTGCGGATGGTGCGTCTGGGCTTTGACGAGGAGGCGCTGGAGGACAAGCTTCACGACTTCAAATGCACCGATAAGCAGAAGGCGGTTCTACGGCTTTTGGCGGAGGTGGGCTGCGCTTCGGTGAAAGAAGCGTGCTATTTTGCCTCCGTCACCCCGGCGGTGGTGACGACGCTGGTGCGCAAGGGGTTGCTGGAATATTATGACGAAGAGGTGCTGCGTTCGCCCCACAGGCAGGCGCCGGCCTGCCCGGAGCTGGTATCCTCCCTTTTAAACGGCGAACAGCAGCAGGCTTTTGACAGCCTGCTGAAAACATATAAGAGCGGAAAAGCCGCTTGCTCCCTGCTGTATGGCGTGACCGGCAGCGGGAAAACCCAGGTGTATATGAATCTGATCAATCAGGTGGTGGCGGATGGGAAGCAGGTGCTGGTCATGGTGCCGGAGATTTCCCTGACTCCCCAAATGATGTCGCTCTTCCTCAATCAATACGGCAGCCGGGTGGCGGTGCTTCACAGCGCCCTTTCCATGGGGGAGCGGATGGACGAGTGGAAGCGGATCAAACGGGGGGACGCCCAGATCGTGGTGGGCACCCGCTCCGCTGTTTTCGCGCCTTGTTCCCGGCTGGGGCTGATCGTCATGGACGAGGAGCAGGAACACACCTATAAATCCGAGTCCTCGCCCCGGTATCACGCTCGGGAGGTGGCAAAGTTCCGCTGCGCCCGCCATGGCGCCCTGCTGCTGCTCACCTCCGCCACGCCGTCGGTGGAAAGCTACCATGCGGCGATGGCGGGCCGCTACGGCCTGTGCCGCCTGACATCCCGATACGGCGATGCCCAGCTCCCGGAGGTGGAGGTGGTGGACATGCGGGCGGAAAGCGCCGAGGAAGGCATTCTCAGCGGGCGGCTGCAGGCGGAAATGACGGCCTGCCTCGAGGAAGGCCGCCAGGTGATCCTGCTGCTGAACCGCCGGGGCTACAACACCTTTGTTTCCTGCCGCTCCTGCGGCCATGTGGTCACCTGTCCCTCCTGCAGCATCTCCATGACCTATCATCACGCCAATCGGCGGCTGGTCTGCCATTACTGCGGCCATATGCAGGAGGCGGTGCGTGTCTGTCCCGAGTGCGGATCGGAGAAGATTCGGTATGCCGGCCTGGGTACCCAGCGGGTGGAGCAGAAGATTGCGGAGCTGTTTCCGGGGGAAAAGATCCTGCGGATGGATACGGATACTACCATGTCCCGCTTCGCCTACGAAAAGAAGTTTAACCAGTTCGCCGCCGGCCAATACTCCATTATGATCGGCACCCAGATGGTGGCCAAGGGGTTGGATTTTCCCAACGTCGGCCTGGTGGGGGTTTTATCCGCCGATCAGGCGCTGTACGGCGACGATTATCGCTGTTTTGAAACCACCTTTTCGCTGCTGACCCAGGTCATCGGCCGGGCCGGCAGACGGGATGTGGCCGGCCGGGCGATTATCCAAACCTACACCCCGGAAAATTATGTCATCGATCTGGCCTCCCGGCAGGATTACGACGGCTTTTACGCTATGGAGATCGCCGCGCGCAAGATGATGAAATATCCGCCTTACGCCGACCTTTGCCTGTTCGGCTTTGTGGGGCAGTCGGAGGAGGAGGTGCGGGAGGCCGCCCTGCGCTTCCTGCGGCTGCTGCGGGAGACCGCCACGGCGGAATATCCCGACGTGCCGCTGATCGCGCTGGATCCGACGCCGGCGACGGTGGCCAAGGTGGCGGGGAAATACCGCTACAAGGTACTGGTGAAAACCGTGGCTTCCGCCCGCTGCCGCCGGATGATCGGCGGGCTGCTGACCATTTTCGGACAGCGGAAGGAAAACGGCAGGGTCACGGTTTTCGCGGATATGAACCCCGCCGGTATGCTTTGAATAGAATTTGGTATCAATACTGTAATGAAATATTCATATACTTTTCCGATAATCGGAACGGATTGGAGGTACAATACAAATGGCCATACGCAATATTATCACCCAGGAGGATCCGGCCCTGCACAAGGTGTGCCGGCCGGTGACGGATTTTGACGAACGGCTGTGGCAGTTGTTGGACGACATGGCCGAAACCCTGCACAAGGCCGACGGCGTCGGTCTTGCGGCGCCGCAGGTGGGGGTGCTGCGCCGTCTGTTCATCATGGATATGGGGGAAGGCGTCGTGGAAGCGATCAACCCCGAGATCGTGGAGCGCAAGGGGAAGCAGGAGGATGTGGAGGGCTGTCTCTCCTGTCCCGGGGAATACGGCATCACCCGCCGTCCCAAGAAGGTCAAGCTTAAGGCGCAGGACCGTTACGGTAAGTATTTTTTTATGTGGGGCGAGGATTTGACCGCCCGCTGCATCTGCCATGAAAGCGACCATCTGGACGGTATCCTGTTCAAGGAACATGTGATCCGGATGCTGGATCCCGAATAAAGGAGGCGGTCGCTCCATGAAAATCCTATTTATGGGCACCCCGGATTTTGCCGTTCCCAGCCTGGAACGGCTGTTGCGGGACGGACATGAGGTGGCCCTGGTGGTCACCCAGGCGGATAAGCCCAAGGGCCGCGGGCATAAGCTGGCCCCGCCGCCCGTCAAGGAGTGCGCCCTTTCCCATGGGCTGCCGGTGCTGCAGCCCCCGATCCTGAAAACGGATGAGGTATACGAGGCACTCAGGGCCGTCCAGCCGGATTGCATTGTGGTGGCTGCCTACGGTAAGATCCTTTCCCAGCGGATCCTGGATATTCCGCCGCTGGGCTGCATCAACGTCCACGCATCCCTTCTGCCGAAATATCGGGGGGCGGCGCCCATCCAATGGGCGGTGCTCAACGGGGAAAAGGAGGCGGGCGTCACCACCATGCGGATGAACGCGGGGCTGGACACGGGGGATATGCTGCTGAAATCCAGCCGCCCGGTGCCGGATACCATGACGGGAGGCGAGCTGCAGGCGCTCCTGGCCGTGGACGGGGCGGCGCTTTTATCGGAGACCCTGCGGCGGCTGGAGGCGGGGGAGCTTGTTCCGCAGCCTCAGGACGATACTCTCTCCAGCTACGCCCCGATGCTCCAGAAGAGTCAATCTCCGCTGGATTGGAGCCGGCCCGCCTCAGAATTGCACAATCAGGTGCGGGGGCTGAATCCCTGGCCCTCCGCCAGTTGTTCCTATGAGGGAAAATGCCTGAAAATCCATGTCAGCCGGGTGGGGGAGGATGGCCGGGCCCTGCCTCCCGGAACGGTGGCGGCGTTGTCTCCCCTCACCGTCGTCTGCGGCGGCGGTACGAGCCTGGAGCTGCTGGAGGTCCAGTATGAGGGATCCCGCCGGATGGCGGCGGCGGATTTTCTGCGGGGCCATCCCATGAAGGTGGGAGAACGGCTGCAATAATCATCATGCGCAAACGAAAGGTTGAACGCTATGCCTCTTTTCTTTGTGGATAAGTGGTATCTGATCCTGGTGGTGCCCGCCCTTCTGGTTACGCTGTGGGCGCAGATCAAGGTGCAGACCACCTTTAAAAAGTACAATCAGATCGGCACTAGGGGCGGTTTGTCCGGCGCGGAGGCCTCCGCCGCCATTCAGCGACAGAACGGTATCCACGTACCGCTGGAGATGGTGAAGGGAAGCCTGTCGGATCATTATGATCCCCGTGCCAACGTCATACGCTTGTCGGAAACGGTTTACGGCGTGCGTTCCATCGCCGCCGTGGGGGTAGCGGCGCATGAAACGGGGCACGCCATGCAGTATGCCCAGGGCTACGCGCCCATCCAGATCCGCAACGCCATTGTGCCGGTAACCCGCATAGCCTCGGGCGTATCTATCTATATGGTGCTGTTCGGCCTGCTGTTCTGGGAGCCGCTGGCGATGCTGGGGGTGGCCTTCTTCGGCTTCTCCGTGGTCTTCCAACTGCTGACCCTGCCGGTGGAATTCAACGCCAGCTCCCGGGCCATGAAGGCCCTGCGGGAAAGCGGAGTTCTGACAGAGGAGGAGCTGTCCGGCGCTCGCAAGGTGCTGACCGCCGCCGCCATGACCTATGTGGCCGCCCGTTTCCTGTCCCTGATGAGCTGTCTGCGCCTGCTGCTAATCGTCGGCGGCCGCCGGAGGAACGACTGATGGCTGCCGACGCCCGACGGGCGGCGGTAGAGGCGCTGCTGCGGGTCAATCACGGGGGAGGCTACTCCAACATCGTGCTGGACAATTTGCTGAAAAGCGGCGCGCTGTCGGCCCAGGATCAGGTTTTCGCCACCCGCTTGCTGTACGGGGTGGTGGAACGGCGGCTGACCATCGATTTCGCCCTGGAGCAATGCGCATCCATGCCGCTGAAACGGATGCACCCCGCCGTGCTGGAAATCCTCCGCCTGGGAGTCTATCAGCTTTTGTATATGGACAGGGTTCCCGCCTCCGCCGCGGTGAACGAAGCAGTCAAGCTGACCAGGGAGTTGCAGCAGGCTAAGGCCTCCGGTTTTGTCAACGGGGTGCTCCGGGGCGTGGAGCGGAAAAAGGACAAGCTTTTCGCCAGCCTTCCCGCGGACGATGTGGGGGACGCGATCCGCTATTCCTGTCCCCAGCCGCTGATCGCCCTGTGGAAGCGGGCTTACGGCGCGGATACCGCCCGCGCGCTGCTGGAACGTATCAACGACCCACCGGAAACGATTCTGCGGATGAATACCCTGAAAATCACGGAGGAGGAATTCCGGCGCAGGCTGGAGGAGGAGGGCGTTTCCTACCGCCTCGATCCCGATCTTCCCGGATGCTATCGTCTGCCAAACGGGGCAGATGGGAAAAGACTTGCGAAAATTGTAAAAAACTGCTATTATCATCAGGATACGGCTTCTCAGATCGACTGCCTGGCGTTGGAAGCGCGGCCCGGGGAACGGGTGGCGGATGTCTGCGCCGCTCCCGGGGGCAAGAGCTTCACATTGGCCCAGTGGATGGAAAATCGCGGCGCTCTGCTGGCCGGGGATCTGTACGCCGCCAAGTGCGAGGGGATGGAGGCGCGGGCCGCCGAACTGGGGGTGGAGATCCTGCAAACCGTGGTAAGAGATGCGTCGGCGCCTTGTCCGGAGCCGCTGGCCGGCGCTTTCGACCGGGTGCTCTGCGATGTGCCCTGCTCCGGCTTGGGGGTGATCCGGCGTAAACCGGAGATCCGGTATAAGCCGCTGGAGGAGTTTGCCTCCCTGCCGGAGCTGCAATACACGATTCTGGAACGCTCCGCCCGCCTGGTCAGGCCGGGAGGCGCGCTGCAGTACAGCACTTGTACCCTGAATCCGGCGGAAAACGAGGAGGTTGCGCAACGTTTCCTGCGCGCACATCCGGAATTCCGGCCGCGGCCGCTTCCGCTGGCTCCCTGGTTCGCCATGGCCGGCCGGGAACCAGGCGCTTCTATTACGTTATTTCCGCACATACATAATACCGACGGCTTCTTTGTTGCCGGATTTGTAAAAATGGGGTGAACCTTTGGGGCTGACGGATATCAAATCGATGACGGAGGAGCAGCTTGAGCAGGCGCTGCAGCCGATGGGGCTGCCCGCCTTCCGCAGCCGCCAAATCCGCGGCTGGCTGGAGAAGGGGGTCGGCTCTTTTGAGGAGATGACCAATCTGCCCCTGTCCGTCCGGGAGGCGCTGAAGGAAAATTTTTGCATTCCAGGCGTAAGAATGAAAAAAAGACTTGTATCTGCGGTGGATGATACGGTAAAATATTTGTACGCCCTGCCGGACGGGGAAACCGTCGAATCGGTGCTGATGAGCTATCATCACGGCTGGTCCCAGTGCCTGTCCACCCAGGTAGGCTGCCGGATGGGCTGCTCCTTCTGCGCCACGGGCATGGGCGGTTTCGTCCGCAACCTGCTGCCGTCGGAGATGATCTCCCAGATAGAGGTGGCCCAGGCGGATCGTCAAATCCGGGTTTCGTCCATAGTTTTGATGGGAATGGGGGAGCCGCTGGACAATTTCGACCATGTCACGCGGTTTCTGGAGATGCTGGGGGAGCCGGGGGCGGTTTCCATCGGTATGCGCCACGTATCCTTGTCCACCTGCGGATTGGTGGACGGCATCTACCGGCTGATGGAGCGAAAATGGCAGTTGACTTTATCCGTTTCCCTCCATGCGCCCAACAATGAAATCCGCAGCCGGCTGATGCCGGTGAACCATAAATGGCCCGTGGAGGAATTGCTGCAGGCCTGCCGGGATTATATCGCGGCCACGGGCCGGCGGATATCCTTCGAATATGCGATGGTCCGCGGCGTCAACGACAGCGATGCCTGCGCCGAGGAATTGGCGGGGCGGCTGAACGGTATGCTCTGCCACGTGAACCTGATCCCGGCCAACGAGGTGGAGGGCAAATCCCACCGGCGGAGCAGCCGGGAACGGCTGAAGGCTTTTGTCGCCGTGCTGGAAAGGCGCGGCATCCCGGCGACCGTGCGGCGGACCCTCGGGGCGGATATCAACGCTTCCTGCGGCCAGCTAAGGCGGGAAGGGCAGTAGCGTTTGCAAAGGAGGAATGGCTATGCGCGTGTTCGGCAGAACCGACGAGGGGCGGGTGCGTCCCGAAAATCAGGATGCCTATGTCTGCGGCCGGTTGTCCGATCAGACCGTATTTGCCATTGTCTGCGACGGGATGGGAGGCGCCAACGGCGGGAATGTGGCCAGCGCCATCGCCATCAAGGTGATTTCCGACCGGATTTTAGACGTTTACCGGGATGGAATGAATGAAAACTCCCTGCGGAATATGTTGGAAAGCGCGATTTCCGCCGCGAATATTGAAATCTTCGACGCGTCTATGGCGGATTTGGAGCTGCGTGGCATGGGAACCACGGTGGTGGCGGTGATTGTCAGCGGGCGGGATGTGTACATCGCCCATGTGGGTGACAGCCGCGCCTATGTGGTGACGCCGGAGGGCATCGAGCAGATCACCCGGGATCATTCCATCGTGCAGGCCATGGTGGAAAAGGGGCAGCTCACCCAGTCGGAAGCGAAAAATCATCCCCGCAAGCATTTTATTACCCGGGCGTTGGGGGTAGAGGATACGGTCGCCTGTGATTATACGGAATTGATCTTTCCGGAAAAAGGCGTCCTGTTGATTTGCACGGACGGCTTGACCAATATGGTCGAACCTGATGATATATATAAAGCTGTAAACAGCACGTCGGAGGAAAATATTCCGGATGTCTTGATCCATGCCGCCAATATGGCGGGCGGCAGCGACAACATCACGGTGGTGGTTCTGGCCGACGATCCTCAATGATTTTTCATGAGCGCCGCCCTTCGGGGGGCGGGGCGCGGAAAGGCGTGATTTTCGAGTGGATAAGTATATCGGAAAACGGCTGGACGGCCGGTATGAAATCAAGGAGCTGATCGGCGTCGGCGGTATGGCGTATGTGTACAAGGC
>CAKTTT010000086.1 GCA_934615635.1 uncultured Eubacteriales bacterium
GTATGTGTCGCCGTGGCTGGTCGGCTGTATCGTATTCTTTATTATACCGGTTATCCAGTCGATCCTGTACAGCTTCGGCAAAATCAATTTGACCGACACGGGTTATTCTCTTTCCATGGTCGGCTTGAAGAACTATATGACCATCTTTCTCACGGATGAGCAATATATTCCCAAGATGCTGCAGGCGTTGCAGGAAATGCTGCTCAACACCCCCATGATCGTGATGTTCAGCCTGTTTATCGCCATTCTGCTTAATCAGAAATTCCATGGCAGAACGGCTGTCCGGGCCATCTTTTTCCTGCCGGTTATCATTGCCAACGGCGTCATCATTTCCATTATGAACGGCGACGTTTTCTCGGACGCGGTCATGTCCAACGCCAGCTCCTCCTCGCTGTTCGAAACAGGCGGCTTCATGTATATGCTGCTGTATGAGACCGGCATCAACATGACGCTGATCAATTCCGTCACCGCGATCGTGGGTAGCCTGTTCGAATTGATATGGAAGACCGGCATTCAGCAGCTCATCTTCCTGGCCGGCCTGCAGACCATCAATGCGTCCATGTACGAGGTGGCAAAGATCGAAGGCGCCACCGGCTGGGAAACCTTCTGGAAGGTGACCTTCCCGATGATCAGTCCCATGCTCTTGATAAACATTATTTATACGCTTATCGACAGTTTTACGGACTATTCCAACGTGCTGATGGAGTATATCAGCCAGAAGATGACGAATATGCAGTTGGAAGTGGGCGCAGCGATGGTCTGGGTATACTTTATCATCGTTATCGTCGTTCTGTCCGTCATCTATTTCTTGGTAAACAAAAAGGTATTCTACGAGGTATAACGGGGAGGTGAGACTGCAGCCATGAAAGAATATGCTATCGGAAAAATTGACGAAAGCACGAAATTGCGCACCAAAAAGATCGCTTACAAGGTTACGGGGATACTGTGGAAGATATTTCGTGCCGCCCTGCTGATCGGATTGAGCTTTGTTATTCTCTATCCGCTGATCTATGCGATTACCATGACCTTCCGGCCGGCGGATCAGATTTATGATCCCACGGTGGTGTGGATTTCCAAGTCGCTGACGCTGGATAATCTGAAAACCACCTTTCAATTGATGGATTATCCCAAGGCGCTGCTGAACTCCCTGATGGTCAATGTCATCAGCTCCTTCCTGCAGGTTGCCATCTGCGCGTTTACCAGCTACGGCTTCGCGCGGTTTGAGTTCAAGGGAAAGAACATTCTCTTCGGACTGGTTTTGCTGACCGTGCTGGTTCCGCCGCAGGTTATCATCACCCCCTCCTTCCTGACCTATAAGACGCTGGGACTGGTGAATACCTACTGGACCTTCTATCTGCCCGCTATTTTTGGCGCTGGCATCAAATCGGGTCTCTTCATCTTCATCTTCCGTCAGTTCTTCAGAGGATTGCCCAAGGAGCTGGAGGAGGCGGCGGCTATCGACGGATGCGGTTTCTTCCAATGCTTCATCCGCATCATCATCCCCAACGCCGGCGCTGTTATTCTCACCACGGTTCTGCTGTCCATCATGTGGTACTGGAACGATTATTATATGAGTTCCATGTACATGAACAACATGCACACCGTGACCACCGCGCTGGTGAATCTGGAAACCAACACCTACAACATCACCGGTGATATCGCCCCGGATCCCTACAAAATCATCACCTATATGCAGGCCGGCAGCCTTCTCGTTATCACTCCTCCGCTGCTGCTGTATCTGGTGCTGCAACGTAAATTCGTTCAGGGCGCGGAGCGCTCCGGTATCGTTGGCTAAATAAGGAGGACGGCACTCGCCTGCTTTGGCGGAGCGGCTTCGTTGGAGCAGGCGAGTGGCGTTGCAACGAGTGGAGGAGAGAGGCATGATGAGGAAATCGTTTGCTAAAAGGATGTTTTCTCTGTGTGGGGCCCTTCTGATATTCGGCAGCCTGTTGGGCTGTCAGCCGGGAGAGGGTAGTTCGTCTACGGATAGCCCCAGCTCTGTTCCGCCGGTGGAACTGGAACTGCCGAAAATGGAGATCACCAACAAGAAGCTCCGTTTTCTGAATCCCAATGCCGGCGTGATGCGGTTTGCGGAAACCTACCTGAAAACCGAGTATGGCATCGATGATCTGGAGATTGTCAATGTGCCGCCCGCTGAGGTGCGTACTCGTTTTGTCAACTCGGTTATGTCCAATGATTACTTTGACATCTATTGGGATAATTTTTCCCCTTCTTTGATAAATGGCGGTTATGTACAGGCTATTGACGTGGATATGACGTCTCCTATTTGGTCGGAAGTGGTGGCCAGCAACGAGCAGTATATGTGGAACGGAAAACGGTATTACGTGGTTCCCGGCTTCGCCAAGCAGATTATGGTCTACTACAACAAGAATATGTTCGACGAGGCGGGGGAAACCTATCCCACCGAACTGTTCGATAACGGTGAATGGGACTGGAACAAGCTGCTGGAACTGGCCCAGACCCTGACACTGGACAGCGACCGGGACGGCACGCCGGAGCAATACGGCTTGTCCTGCGGTGAGCCGGAGCTGCTGATGTTCACCACCGGCAAGCATCTGGTCACCTTCATGCCGGACGGCACCGCCCGTAACAATATCGGCAGCCCGGAGGTGGCGAGGGCGGTCGCTTTCTATTCCAAGCTCCTGCAAAGCCGTACCATGACCACCAGCGACGCCTATAAAGCCTTTGCGGCTGGCACCGTGGCCATGTCCATCGGTCACCGCTGGGTGGCCAACGACTGCGCCAAGCTGATCCAGGCGGATAGCTTGGGTGTGGCCCCGTTGCCGCGGGATCCGGATGCGGATCAGTATTATACGGAGGAAGAGGGCGGCGGCTTCTACGTTTCCAAGGGTGCGCCCAACCTGCAGGGTGCCATTGCTTGCTGCAACGTATACGCTTACGTCATCCGTTCGAAGGCCTATATTCGCGACCAATATGAGTACAACATTGATAACGGCGTATGGACCGAAGAGCTGCAGAAGCAGTATGAGAGGAACAACCAGTTGGTCGGCGTGCTGCGCAATTGGGAATCCTTTAACATGGGCGATTATTGGGGTGATCTGTTCAGCCGTCCGGCGGGCGGAGAGCCGTGGGAAACCATCGCGGCGGAGCTTTCTCCCAAGGTGGACGCCAGGATCAAGGAGCTTTACGAAGCCAAGGAATAAGGAATATTGTGCTGTAAACGGCGGCTGTGACGGCTTGTTGTTTACAGCACAGTATACTTGTTGTCAATAAATCATAAGTGGGGACGCGGCATGAAAAGGAAATTGACCAGACAAATGCTTTCTCTGGGAGCCGCCCTGTTTATGCTGGGTGCTCTGGCCGGCTGCGAGCCGGGGGCTGGAGACGGTTCGGCCGCCCCCTCGGGTGATGCGGGATCGGATACTGGACAGGGGGTTACCCTGCCGGAAATTCAGGTTGCCAATCCCAAGCTGCGGCTGTTGGCGCCGGACGCCAATGTTCTGAGTTTTTCGGAAAAATATCTCAAGGACCATTACGGTATCACGGAGCTGGACGTGGTCGCCGTGACGCCGCAGGAGAAGCGAACCAAGTTTGTCAACTCGGTGATGTCCAACGATTATTACGATATCTATTGGGACGATTTTGCGCCATCTCTGATCAACGGCGGTTATGTTCAGCCCATCGAGGTGGATATGACGACCGAGCTGTGGTCCCAGGTGGAGGAAAGCAACCGTCAATATCTCTGGAACGGAAAAAGGTATTATATAGTACCTGGTTTTGCCCGTCAATCTATGGTATATTATAATAAAGCCATGTTCGACGAGGCGGGGGAACCCTATCTTACCGAACTCTTTGAAAAAGGGGAGTGGGATTGGAACAAGCTGCTGGAGCTGGCCAAGACCCTCACCATAGACAGCAACAAGGACGGTACGCCGGAGCAATATGGTTTAGGCTTTGACGAACCGGAACATATTTTGTATACCACCGGCAAACATTTTGTCACCTTCATGCCGGACGGCACCGCCCGCAACAACATCCAGAGTCCGGAGGTCGCCCGGGCGGTGGCGTATCAGGTGGAACTGCTGCAAAGCAAAACCATGGTGCCCAGCAACGCCCGGCAATCCTTCGGAGAAGGCAGCGTGGCCATGTGCATCGGCCATCGCTGGTATGCCTCCGGGTATGCCAAGCTGATCAAGGCGGACGAAGTGGGGGTGGCTCCGTTGCCCCGGGATCCGGAGGCGGATAAGTACTATACGGCGGAAGAGGGCGGCGGTTTTTATGTCCCCAAGGGGGCGCCCAACATGGAGGGGGCTCTGGCGGCCTGCAACGTGTTCTGCTATGTGATCCGTTCCGACGAATATATACGCGGCACGTATGAGAACGATGTGGAAAACGGCACCTGGACGGAGGAGCTGCAGGAGGCGTATGAGTTGAACAACACGCTGGACGGCGGCGTGCTGCGCAACTGGGGCGTATGCAATATGGGCGAACATTGGGGAGATATCTGGTCCCGGCCGGCCAGCGGCGAGCCGTGGGAAACCATTGCGGCTGAACTGGCCCCGAAAATCGATGCCAAAATAAAGGAACTTTATACAACCGCATAAGTCATCCAAATGAGCGATGGAGGGATTGAGGATGAAAGAGTCAGTGAGGTCCGGCCGGCGGACGGCTGGCAAGGGCGTCAAAATGGGGTTGTCCATGATCGCGGTCATACTGCTGATGAGTTCTTTGCTCGGCTGTCAGGACGGAACGGGGGACGCCGGCTCCAACGCATCCGATGCACCGGTTTCTCTGATTGAGGAAATCGAGCTGCCGAAGATCGAGGTGACCAATCCCAAGCTGCGGCTGCTGGTGCCGGACATTACTCTGGTCAATCCAGCGGAGAAATACCTGAAGAGCGAATACGGGATTACGGAGCTGGAAACCGTGTACACGCCGCCGGATGAAAAGCGTACCAAGCTGGTCAATTCCATCATGGCGAATGATTTTTATGATCTTTATTGGGACGATTATGCGCCCACCTTGATCAGCGGCGGTTATGTGCAGTCGGTGGATATCGATATGAGCACCGCTCTGTGGCGCGAGGTGGAGGAAGGCAACCAGCAGTATATGTGGAACGGCAGCCGCTATTACGTGGTGCCGGGCTTCAAGCTTTACAACGGGGTCTATTACAATAAGGATATGTTTGACGAGGCGGGGGAGACCTACCCCACCGAGCTGTTCGACAAGGGCGAGTGGGATTGGGACAAGATGCTGGAGTTGGCCCAGACCCTGACTCTTGACAGCAATCGGGACGGTACGCCGGAGCAGTATGGCCTGGGCACCGATGAACCGGAGCACCTGCTCTATACCACGGGCAAGCACTTCATTACCTTCATGCCGGACGGCACCGCCCGCAACAACATTCAGAGCCCGGAGGTCGCCCGGGCGGTGGCGTATCATATGGAGCTGCTGCAGAGCAAAACCATGGTGCCCAGCAACGCCCGGCAATCCTTCGGAGAAGGCAGCGTGGCGATGTGCATCGGTCATCGCTGGTATTCCAACGGTTACGCCAAGCTGATTAAAACCGATTCCGTTGGGTTTGTGCCCCTGCCGCGGGATCCGGATGCGGACCAATATTATACCGAGCTGGAAGGCGGCGGCATCTTTATCCCCAAGGGCGCTCCCAACAAAGAAGGCGCGATAGCGGCTCTGCACACTTTCCGGTATACCATGCTCTCCGACGAATATCGCCGGTCGCTGTATGAAAGGGATATTGAGAACGGCTACTGGACGGAGGAGCTGCAGAAGGAAATGGAGAAAAACGCCCTTTGCGACGCCGGCGTTCTGCGGAACTGGGAGGGCTTCGGCATGGGAGATCACTACAGCGATATCTACAGTAGGCCCAGTTCCGGCGAGCCCTGGGAGACAATAGCGGCTGAACTGGCTCCAAAGATCGATGCCAAGATCAAGGAGCTGTATGAAGCATAATGACTGAAAGCAATGGAGGAATGGAGTCAATGTTTGCGAGAAAGGCAAGTGGAAGAGGGCTTTTCGCCAGAGGCTTATCCCTGACGGCGGCAGTCCTGATGCTGGGCACTCTGGCGGCCTGCAGCGGCGGCGGAGAACCCTCCAGCACAACTTCAGGAACCAATCCGAGTTCCCAGTACGGCGAGATCGAACTGCCTGACATGAACGTCACCAATTCCAAGCTGCGGATGCTGCAGCCGGACGAAACCCTGGTGAATCCGGCGAAGGAATATCTGGAGGGCAAGTACGGCATAACGGAGGTGGAACCCGTTTATGTGCCGCCGGAGGAAGTACAGACCAAGCTGGTCAACTCCCTCATGTCCAATGATTATTTCGACCTGTATTTTTCCGCTTTTTCCCCGGCGCTGATCCTGGGCGGCTATGTGGAGCCGTTCGAGATCGACATGGATAACGCCTTGTGGGCGGATGTCCGGGATGAAAACGAGCAGTTCATGTGGAAGGGCGAGCGGTATCATGTTGTGCCGTCCTTCAAGTACTACAACATGGTGTACTACAACAAGTCGATGTTCGATGAGGCGGGGGAGACTTACCCCACCGAGCTGTTCGACAAGGGCGAGTGGGACTGGAACAAGATGCTGGAGCTGGCGGAAACCCTGACCATCGACAGCAACCGGGACGGCACGCCGGAGCAGTATGGTCTGGGCTTTGACGAGCCGGAGCACCTTCTGTACACCACGGGTAAGCATTTTTATACCTTTATGCCCGACGGAACGCTGCGCAACAACATCCAGAGCCCGGAAGTGGCCCGGGCGGTAGCGTTCAACGTTAAGCTGCTGCAGAGCAAAACCCTGGTGCCTTCCGCCGCCCGCCAGACCTTCGGCGAGGGCAGTGTGGCGATGTGTATCGGCCATCTGTGGTATGCCAGCGGCTACGGCAAGCTGGTGCGCAACGATGAAATCGGCGTGGCGCCTCTGCCCAGGGATCCCGATGCCGACGATTACTACACCGAGCTGGAAGGCGACGGTATCTACATCCCGAAAAACGCCCCCAACAAGGAAGGCGCCGTGGCGGCTATGCACGCTTTCCGTTACACCATGCTCTCCAAGAAATATAGGGAGTCCATGCTGGAGAGGGATATCGAAAAGGGCACTTGGAGCGAGGAACTGCAGAAGCAGATGGAAAAAAGCATGACCCTCAAGGGTGTGCTGCGCAACTGGGGCACGATCGATATTACGGACCACTGGGGCGATCTCTGGTCCCGTCCCAACAGCGGCGAGCCCTGGGAGACCATTGCGGCTGAACTGGCGCCCGTCATCGATGCGAGAATCAAGGAACTGTATGGTAATTAAGTAACGAGAAAACGGAGGAGGATCATTCATGAACCGGCTGAAATCCTTTCTGGCTTGCGTTTTAACCCTTTTCCTGATTGGCATGACAAGTATGTCCGCCCTGGCGGAAGGCGAAGCGAAAACCGAGGTTTTAGACAATGGGGGAGATGGCATCTTCCTGTCTGATATCGAATGGAAGAGCTGGTATATGTTTGAATCCTCCTCCGAAGATAGTTCTCCGAAATATCAGCCCACCAGGGATATCCAGGAGAACGAGATGCTGATCACGATCGGGGGGATCACCTATCTCAAGGGCCTGCGGTACCATCCGGATTGGCCCCAGGAGGGGGGAGAAATCCCGGTCGGCTATGGGGATATCGTTTATGATATCGGCTCCTATGGCTGCACCCGGTTCTATTCCGTGGTCGGCAAAGACAGCGTTGGCGCCGGCGGCTCCAAAGGAATTCAGTTCCAGCTCATTGGCGACGGCAAGGTTCTGGCGGAAAGCGAAGTGCTGTTTCAGTTAGATTACCAGGTATTTGATGTGGACATCACCGGTGTGCAGGAGCTGACCCTGCGCTGCCTGGGTACGGAAGCAGGTATATCCAACGCCTCCTGCGCGTGGGGCAATACGCAGATTTATAAGAATAAGCCCTCCGTGCCGAAGGCTACGGAGGAAGCGGTGGAGGACGGCGTGTATCTGTCCGACATCGACTGGGCGAGCTGGTCCATGTTTGAATCCAAGTCCACCGATGCGACCCCTAAGTATCAGCCCACCAAGGATATTCAGGAAGACGGCAATCCCATCGTCATCGGCGGCGTGCACTATCCGAAGGGCCTGCGGTATCATCCCGATCAGCCCGGCGAGGACGGCCAGGGCATCGCGGACATCACCTACGACCTGACCACCTACAACTACACCCGGTTCGACGCCATTGTGGGTAAGGACAGCGTGGGAGCCGGCGGCGACCGTACGACGAAGATCAAGTTCCAGGTGCTGGGCGACAATGGGGAAGTGCTGGCGGAATCCCCCGAGCTGACCAACGCGCAGGCGTATGCGTTCAGCAAGGTGGACATCGAGGGCGTGAACACGCTGACGCTGCGGTGCCTCTCGGTGGACGATATCCGGGACGATTCCTGTGCGTGGGGCAACGCCAAAATGTACAAGACCAGCGACACCCCGAAGGATCCCGTCAACAGCGGAGATGCTTCTAACACGGATTCCAAAACGGATTCCAAGACCAGCAGCGACGGGACGAAAGACGAGGGCGGCATTCAGCCCTGGGTGATCGTTGTGATCGTCGTGGCGGTTGTGGCTGTGGTGGCCGTCGTGGTGTTCGTGGTTGTCAAGAAGAAGGGCGCGAAATAACACCAACAAAAACAGAGGGGGATCATTCATGAACCGGCTGAAGTCCTTTTTGGCGTGCGTTTTAACTCTTTCCATGATTGGCATGACAAGTATGTCCGCCTTGGCGGAAGGCGAAGCGAAAACCGAGGTTCTGGATAACGGAGGAGACGGCATCTTCCTGTCCGATATCGAATGGGAAAGCTGGTACTTGATCGATTCCAATTCCACTGAGGCTAATCCGAAGTATCATCCGGGCAGAGATGTGCAGTCAAACGAGGCCTTGATTAAGGTTGCGGGTATCACCTATCTTAAGGGACTGCAAACCCACCCCGACTGGCCGAAGGAGGGGGAAGAAGAAGGCGTAGCGGATATTGTTTATGATATCAGCTCCTATGGCTGCACCAAGTTTTATTCCGTGGTGGGCAAGGACAGCGTCGGCGCGTGCGCCCACAACATCCGGTTCCAGGTCATCGGAGATGAAAAGGTGCTGGCGGAAACCCCGATCCTTGGGCCGATGGAGTCCTACACATTTGAAGGTGTGGACATCACCGGCGTGAAGAAGCTGACCCTGCGGGCCCTGTCTGCGGACGACGGGATTACCGACGATGCCTGTGCGTGGGCCAACGCACAGATCTACAAGAATAAGCCCTCCGTGCCGAAGGCTACGGAGGAAGCGGTGGAGGACGGCGTGTATCTGTCCGACATCGACTGGGCGAGCTGGTCCATGTTTGAATCCAAGTCCACCGATGCGACCCCTAAGTATCAGCCCACCAAGGATATTCAGGAAGACGGCAATCCCATCGTCATCGGCGGCGTGCACTATCCGAAGGGCCTGCGGTATCATCCCGATCAGCCCGGCGAGGACGGCCAGGGCATCGCGGACATCACCTACGACCTGACCACCTACAACTACACCCGGTTCGACGCCATTGTGGGTAAGGACAGCGTGGGAGCCGGCGGCGACCGTACGACGAAGATCAAGTTCCA
>CAKTTT010000087.1 GCA_934615635.1 uncultured Eubacteriales bacterium
GATATTACCCCATTAAAAGCAGGCTGCGTGAGGGGATTTCGCCCTTTTGAGAAGATTATTTACAAATCCTTCATATACTGTTTTGGCTGGTATTGTATGATAAACAGGACGAAAAACGGAAATGATAGTCGGGTGCGGGATGTTTGGATATGTAAGGGTGTACCAGCCGGAATTGAAGATGGGGGAATTCGAGCAGTACCGCGGCGTTTATTGCTCCCTGTGCAAAAGCCTGGGAAAACGCTACGGCTTTTTTGCCCGGATGACCTTGAGCTATGATTTTACCTTTTTGGCCGTTTTTCATATGGCGCTGCAGAAGGGCTGCGCCGGCTTCCGGATGGGGCGCTGCGCCTTGAATCCGCTGAAAAAGCGGATGTGCTGCCGTGAGAATGAGGAAATCGCCTATGCGGCGGATGCGGCGGTGCTGCTGCTGTACCACAAGCTCCGGGACACCGTGGCGGACAGCGGTCTGCTCAAGGGCCTGGGGGCCCGATTCCTGCTGCTTTTCATCTCCCGGGCGAAGAAAAAGGCCGCTGCGGTTCAGCCGGAGCTGGACCGCGTGGTGACGGCGTGCATGGAGCAGCAGGCGGCGCTGGAAAAAGCGCAAACCACCTCCATTGACGCGGCGGCGGAGCCGTCCGCCCGGATGCTGGCGGCTATGGCTGCCGCCGCCGGCCGGGACGACCGGGAACGCTTGGTGCTGGATCGGTTCGGTTACTGTCTCGGCCGCTGGATCTATCTCATCGACGCGGTGGATGACCTGCCGGACGATCTGGAGGATGGCAGCTACAATCCCTATATTCTGTCCCGCCGGCTGTCTCCCGGGGATGGAGAGGGGATGCGGGAAATCAGGGAGTATTCGCTGTTGACGCTGAACGCCTGTTTGGCGGAGTGTGCGGCAGCGTATAATTTATTGGATATTCATCGGTTCGACGGCATTTTGCGCAACGTTCTGGAATGGGGGATGCCGGCGGTTCAGCGGGATGTCCTGGCTGGTAAGAAAAGAAAAAAGCGGGACAAGGGCGAGCCGATTCCATCCGCTCCGTCCATCGATACGCAGCAATAGCCACTTCGGGCAGAAAGGCACGGTACAAGCATGAACGATCCATATGAGGTATTGGGCATCCAGCCCAACGCGACGGATGAAGAGGTGAAAAACGCCTATCGTGAGATGGCGCGGAAATATCACCCCGACAATTACGCCAACAATCCCCTGTCGGATTTGGCCCAGGAGAAGATGCAGGAGATCAACGAGGCCTACGACGCCATCGTGCGTATGCGCCGTCAGGGCGGCGGGCAGAGCGCGCCCCAGGGGAACCGGGCCGCATCGCGTTATCCCGATATCCGGAACATGGTGAACACCAACCGGATTGTGGATGCGGAAACTCTGCTGGACGGCGTGCCCTCTCCCTCGCGGGATGCGGAATGGTTTTTCCTCAAGGGGAGCGTTTTATATAAAAAGGGTTGGTTGGAGGAGGCGTATTCCCACTTTGCCACCGCCTGCCGGATGGATCCGTCCAATATGGAGTATCGTTCGGCCCTTAATCAGATGAATATGCAGCGGCAGACGGGAGGCTATCGCACCACCGGCCGGCAGACCGCCGGCGGCTGCACAGCCTGCGATATGTGTCAGGGCTTGATCTGTGCGGATTGCTGCTGTGAATGTATGGGCGGCGACCTTATTCGCTGCTGCTGACGGAGGCGGTCGTGTTGAAGCAAAGCGGCAAGGTGGCCCTGGGAGGGATCATGGGGGCGCTGTCCCTGATGATCATGTTTCTCACGGCTTTTCCCTATATGACCTATGCGTTGCCCGCCATCGCGGGGGCGGTGCTGATTCCGGTGGTCATCGAGCTGGGAAGCAAATGGGCCTGGATGGTTTACGCCTGCGTTTCCTTTCTCTCCCTGTTGATCGCGCCGTCGCTGGAGGCGAAGGTGATGTTCATCGCGTTTTTCGGTTACTATCCCATCGTCAAGGCGCTGCTGGAGCGGCAGAAAAACCGGGTGCTGGAATGGGTGCTGAAATATCTGGTGTTCAATGTCGCGGTGGTGAGCGCCTATCTTCTCTCCCTGCGTTTTTTCGGGCTGGACGCGGATTCCTTCGTTATTTTCGGTTTCAATGTGCCGTTGGTGTTTCTGCTGTTGGGCAATGTGGTTTTCCTGCTGTATGACCTGGCGCTGAGGAATGTGGCGGAGGCGTACATCCGAGTGTTGCGGCCCAAGCTCAACCGTATGTTCAAGTGAAAAACAAATGACGAGGCGGAATGGCCTCGTCATTTGTGTGTGAAGGGGGATCGCGCCGCCGTCCTCGGCGGTATTTCTCTTGATCGACAGACGAGGGTAAAAGGGAAGAGGAAATCGGAAAAAGAGGAAGGGCAGCCGGCCGCGCTCCCCGAATGTCGAAAGGAGCGGCCCGGATTGCTAAACTGATGACGGCGCGCCGCTGTTTGCAGCCGCAAAACTTTTAACTTGCATTTTTCTCCGGCAGGAATTAAAATGTGGAGAGAGCCGGAGGGACCACCCGAACGGATCAACCGGACGGGGAAGAAAGGGCAGGGAGACATGACTGTAAATCTGATCGCTCACATCACCGAGAGAATGGCGGGTTTTTCCAAAGGACAGAAGCGCATTGCCCGCTATATTCTGGAGCATTACGATGCCGCCGCCTTTATGACGGCTTACCGCCTAGGCGAGACGGTGGGGGTGAGCGAATCCACCGTGGTCCGCTTTGCCGCCGAGCTGGGCTTCGACGGTTATCCGCAGTTGCAGAAGACCATGCAGGAGCTGATTCGCAGCAAGCTCACCACCCTGCAGCGCATTGAGGTTACCCGGGCGCGGATGGAGGACGGCGAGGTGCTGGATAACATCTTGGCCTGCGACATGGCCAACATCCGGCAGACGCTGGAGGAACTGCCCAAGGAGACCTTTTACCAGGCGGTGGACGAGGTGGTGGGCGCCAGGGAGCTTTATATTTTCGCCGCCGGCAGTTGCCGGGCTCTGGCCAGCTTCTTGGCCCATTATCTGCGGCTGCTGCTGGGCAACGTCCACTTGATTTCCGCCACCAGCGAATCGGAAATCCTGGAGGAAATGCTCCATATCGGGCGGGAAGACGCGATCGTGGGGATCAGCTTTCCCCGGTATTCCAGCCGGGCGGTTAAGACGCTGCATTTCGCCCATTCCCGGGGCGCCAAGGTTGTCGCCGTCACCGATTCCCCGCTGTCGCCCATCGCCCCTTTTGCAACCTCGCTACTGCTGGCCCACAGCGATATGGCCACGGTGGTGGATTCCCTGGTGGCGCCGTTGAGCATCATCAACGCGCTGATTGTGGCGGTTTCCCTGAAAACGGTGGAGCAGAACCGTCCCATGCTTACCGAGCTGGAGGAGCTGTGGCAGACCTATCAGGTTTATCAGCCCTTTGCCGACGCGGCGGAGCCGAAGGAATGGAAAGAGAAGGAATAACCGGCGGGGAGGAAGCGCGATATGGATAGGGACGGCCGGCGCTGTCTGATCATCGGCGGCGGGGCCGCCGGTTTGGTGGCCGCCGGCATCGCGGGGCGCCGGGGGTTGCCGGTGACGGTGGTGGAGCGCAATCCCCGGATGGCCCGCAAGGTGATGATCACCGGAAAAGGCCGCTGTAACGTCACCAATGCCTGTTCGGTGGAGGATTTCATCGCCCACGTGCCCCAGAACGGCCGGTTCCTGTACAGCGCCCTGAGCGCCTTCGGTCCCGGAGATACCATGGCCCTGCTGGAGAAGATGGGAGTGCCGTTGAAAACCGAACGGGGCAACCGGGTATTCCCCTGCTCCGACAAGGCGGTGGATGTGGTGGACGGCTTGGTACGCTTCGCCAAATCCGGCGGTTGCCTTTTCCGTCAGGGACGCGCGGTGCGGCTGCTGTTGGACGAAGGGGTCTGTTGTGGTGTGGAGCTGGAGAGCGGCGAACGGCTGGAGGCTTACGCCGTGACGATCTGCACCGGAGGCTTGTCCTATCCGCTGACCGGCTCCACCGGCGACGGCTACGAGCTGGCCCGGCAGGCGGGGCATACGGTGACGCCGCTGCGGCCCTCTCTGATACCGCTGAATTCCAGCGATCCCTGGTGCGGAGAGCTGCAGGGTCTTTCCCTGCGCAACTGCGGCCTGAAGGTGATGGACACCGAGGCCGGAAGCTGTATATACGAGGATTTCGGCGAACTGCTTTTCACCCATTTCGGGGTATCCGGCCCCCTGGTTTTAAGCGCCAGCGCCCATATGCGGCGGATGGCGCCCGGCCGTTACCGCCTGCTACTGGATCTCAAGCCCGCTCTCGACAGGGAGAAGCTGGACAGGCGTATACAGCGGGATCTGGAGGAAAACAAAAACAGCGATTTCGCCAATTCCCTTGGGGCGCTGCTGCCACGCAAGCTGATTCCTGTCGCGGTGGCTTTGTCCGGTATCCCGGGGGAGAAAAAATCCCATTCCGTCACCCGGGATGAGAGGCGTCGGCTGGCGGCGCTGCTCAAGGCGTTCCCCGTGGAGATTTCCGGCTTCCGCCCTGTCGAGGAGGCGGTGGTCACCTCCGGCGGCGTGTCGGTCAAGGAGCTCCAGGCGAAAACCATGGAATCCCGGCTGGTAAGCGGCTTGTATTTCGCCGGCGAGGTGCTGGACGTGGACGCCTATACCGGCGGTTTTAATTTACAGATCGCCTTTTCCACCGGCGCGGCTGCCGGCCGGGCGATATAGATTCGGGAAGGATGGATTGGATAAAATGAAGAAGCACCCTCTGGCCATCGCGATAGACGGCCCCTCCGGCGCAGGGAAAAGCACCATCGCCCGGCGGCTGGCCGGGGATTTACATTTTATCTACGTGGATACCGGCGCTCTTTACCGCGCGGTGGGCTACACCGTGCTGCGCCGGGGAATAGAGCCGGGCGACGCCGCGGAGGTGGAGACTTGCCTGCCCGGCTTGCGGGTGACGCTGCGGTATGTGGAGGGAGAGCAGCGGGTCTTCGTGGATGACGAGGACGTCAGCGACCGCATCCGCACCCCGGAGGTGTCCATGGCGGCTTCCGCGGTGTCCGCTCTGCCGGCGGTGCGCCGCTTTCTGCTGCAGTTGCAGCGGGACATGGCCGCCTCCGGCGATGTGATCATGGATGGCAGAGACATCGGCACGGTGGTGTTGCCGGAGGCGGGGCTGAAGATTTTTCTGACCGCTTCTCCCGAGGAGAGGGCTCGCCGTCGTTTTCTGGAGCTGCAGGAGAAGGGGACGGACACCACTCTGGAGGCGGTGCTGGCGGATATGCGCAAGCGGGATCATGATGATTCCAGCCGGGCGGCGGCGCCCTTGAAAGCGGCGGAGGACGCGGTGCTGGTGGATACCACCGGCCTCACCCTTGAGGAGGCGGTATCCCGCCTGAAAAAGCTGGTGAAGGAGAGAATCGAGGCATGAGACTGGGACGCTTTCTCCTGTGGTTTTTCAAACCGCTGTTTTACCTCATCTTCCCTTATAAGGCCATCGGGAAGGAGAATATTCCTCCCTTCTCCCCTGACGACCGGCTGATTATCTGCGCCAACCATATATCGGATATCGATCCGGTATATCTGGAAATGTGCCAGAAGCGGCACGTCTTTTTCATGGCCAAGGCGGAGCTGTTTTCCAAAAAAATCGGGGCCTGGTTTTTCGGCAAGCAATTAGGCGCTTTCCCCGTCAAGCGGGGCGCGGGGGATACCGGCGCCATCGACAGGGCCAGGGAAATCGTCAATTCCGGCCGTCTGCTGGGCATCTTCCCGGAAGGTACCCGTTCCCGGGACGGCCAGCTGGGAAGGGCGAAATCCGGCACGGCGCTGATCGCTTCCCAGACCGGCGCGGCGGTGATCCCGGTGGCCATCAAAACCAAGGGACAGAAGGTCCGGCCCTTTCAAAAGACCTTTCTGCTCATTGGCCCGGCGCTGACGCTGGAGGAGCTGCATCTGGACAATCCGGAGCATCCCGATCTGCGGTATGCCTCCCGGAAGCTGATGGAGGTCATCGGGGAAATGCTGGAGCGCACGGTGACGGGACAGGAGGAAAGGGCTTGAGGGAGATACGGCTGGCGAAAACTGCCGGTTTCTGCTTCGGGGTCAGCAAGGCGGTGGACAGGGTGTACGAGCTGCTTCATCAGGGCAGGGAGGTGCGCACCCTGGGCCCCATCATCCACAACCCGCAGCTTGTGGCCCGGCTGGAAGAGCAGGGAGTCCGCGCGGTGGAAACGCCGGAGGAGGTGCCGCCGGGCGCGGTGCTGGTCATCCGCTCCCACGGTGTGCCGCCCGCTATTCTCCGGCGGTTTCAGGAGCGGGGAGTGGAGATCTGCGACGCCACCTGCCCGTTTGTGGCAAAAATCCACCGGATCGTGGAACGGGAATCCGCCCGGGGCGCGACGGTGCTGATCGCCGGAGACGAGGGACATCCGGAGGTGGTGGGAATCCGTGGCTATTGTCACACGGCTTCCTACGCTTTTTCTACCCTGGAGGAGCTGAAAAACCTGCTGTACGGCGGCTTGATCTCCGTCGAAAATCCGGTTATTATGGTCTCACAAACGACTTTTAACCGGTTAACCTGGGAAAAATGCGTAAAATTCGCAAAAACCCTCTATACAAACCTTCTCGTTTTTGATACAATATGTAATGCTACCGTCGAGCGCCAAAGCGAGGCTGTGGCGCTGTCGCAGGTGTGCGATGGTATGGTGATTGTCGGTGGGCGTCAGAGCTCCAACACGGCCAAGCTGAAAGATGTGTGCGCGGCCAACTGTCCGACGGTTCTGGTCGAAACGGCGGACGAGCTGTCCCGGGAGATGTTCGGCGGGATGGAGACGGTTGGAGTGACTGCAGGAGCATCGACTCCCGCCGGAATTATAAAGGAGGTACTTTCAACCATGTCGGAAATTGTCAACAACAGCGAAGTTATCGAGCCTGAGGTCCAGGCGGAAGAGGTTGCCGCTCCGGCCGAAGCGCCGGCGGAGCCCGCCAAATCCTTCGAGGAGATGAGCTTTGAGGAGGCGCTGGAAGCTTCCCTGCAGAGCCTGAATACGGACGAAAGGGTACGCGGCATCGTTGTGGGGATCGCTCCGAATGAGGTTCAGGTTGAAGTCGTCGGCCGCAAGCAGGCCGGATATATTCCGCTGGATGAGCTGTCCGCCGACCCCAACGTCAATCCGGAGGATGTCTGCAAGGTAGGGGATGAGCTGGAGCTGCTCATCATGCGCACCAACGACCAGGAAGGCACCATCATGCTTTCCAAGAAGCGCATCGATGCCCTCAAGGGCTGGGATATGGTGGTTGCCGCGGAGGAAAGCGGTGCGGTGATGGAAGGCGTTGTCACCGACGTCATCAAGGGCGGCCTGCTGGCCGTGACCAACGGCGTGCGGGTGTTTATCCCCGCTTCCCACGCCTCCGTTGCCCGTATGGAGGATCTGACCCCTCTTCTGCGGCAGAATGTCCGCTTCCGGATCATCGAGGTCAATCAGAGCCGCCGCCGCGCGGTGGGTTCCATCCGCGCCGTGGCCAAGGAAGAGCGCAAGGAGAAGGAGGAAGCCTTCTGGGCGCAGGCCGAGGTGGGGCAGCAGTACACCGGCGTGGTGAAATCCCTGACCTCTTACGGCGCGTTTGTGGATCTGGGCGGCGTGGACGGCATGATCCATATCTCCGAGCTGTCCTGGTCCCGGATCAAGCATCCCTCCGAAGTGGTGAACGTGGGCGACACAGTGGACGTGTATATTCGCGACCTGGACCACGAGAAGAGGAAAATCTCTCTGGGTTATCGCAAGAGCGAGGACAATCCCTGGGAGATCTTCAAGGCGCAGTATCCTATCGGCTCGGTGGTGGATGCCAAGATTGTGGGGATGACCGCTTTCGGTGCTTTCGCTCAGATTATTCCCGGTATCGATGGCCTGATCCATATTTCTCAGATCGCTGACCGGCGGATTGAGAAGCCTCAGGACGAGCTGAAGATCGGCCAGGAGGTCAAGGTCAAGATCACCAACGTGGATTACGACAAAAAGCGCATCAGCCTGTCCATCCGCGCACTGCTGGAGGACGGAGAGGGTGCGGCCACAGAGGAAGCGGCGGAGGAGAGCGCCGAATAATCCCATAACCAGGTAAAAGCGTGAAAAACGGAAGTTCTGTCCGTTTTTCACGCTTTTTTTGCACCTTTTTCCTTCATTGGCGTAAGATGGATTGATGGATGGAGAAATGCTGCAAAGGGGCGATATAGATGCGCAGAAGGCTGCGATCCGGGAGAAGATGGACCAGATTCCGCCGACCAGCGGGGGGGCGGCGGGAACGGATGCGCCGCCGTCGATTTCGGGTGGCCGCTTTGCTGTGCGCCGGCCTGATTCTGTTCCTGGTGCTCAACAGCCATCTGCAGCCGTTGATCGCTTCCTACGGCCTGACGCAGGCGAAGCTGGTGGGAACGCAGGCGGTGAACGACGCCGTCACCGCGGTGCTGGAGCGGGAGGGAGTTCGCTATACGGATTTGATGCGGGTGGAAAAGGATAGTCAGGGAAGCATCGTTTCGGTGGAAGCGGACACGGTGAAAATCAATGCGCTGAAGGCGAGCGTCACCACGGAAATCCTGACCCAGCTAAAAAAGCATCAGAATATGACGGTGCGCATTCCCACAGGCACTCTCCTCAACGGCGATCTGCTCACCGGCCGGGGACCTCGGATTCCGGTGAAAATCAGCCTTTCCGGCGCGGCTGCCACCCAGATGTCCAGCTATTTTGAAAGCGCGGGCATCAATCAAACCAGCCACCGGCTGGTGATGGATATCACGGTGACGCTGTATGCGGCTATCCCGGGCAACGACGCCACCACCACCCTGGAAACCTCCTTTATCATTGCGGAGACGGTGCTGGTGGGCAAGGTGCCGGACACCTTCCTCGATGTGGACGGACGGGTGGCGAATCTGGAGGGAGAGAAAGGAAATAAAGAAGAAGAATAGATTTTTTCCTTGTTTTTTGCTATACTAAGAGCAATGCAGTCAAAAGGAAAAGAGGGCGTCGAAAGATGGAGTTGGAAACGGCTCAAAAACGGGTGAAGGAACTGCGGGAGGCGATCGATTATCACAGCCGCCGATATTATGACGAGGATGCGCCGGAGATCGAGGACGATGCCTTCGACGCTCTGACCAGGGAACTGCGGGAGCTGGAAGCCGCCTATCCGCAGTTGATCACGCCGGATTCCTATACCCAGAAGGTACACGGGGAGGTATCCAGCCTGTTCAGTCCCGTGCGGCACGAGGTGCCGCTGGCAAGCCTGCAGGACGTGTTCTCTCTGGAGGAGCTGCGGGAATTCGATGCCCGCGTTAGGGAAACCATAGCCGAGCCGGTGTATGTGGTGGAGCCGAAAATAGACGGCCTTTCCGTGGCGCTGGAATATGTGGACGGCCGCTTGACCAGAGGAGCCACCCGGGGGGATGGGGAGGTGGGAGAGGATGTGACCGCCAATCTGCGGGTCATCCGCTCCATTCCCAAAACGCTGAAAGAGCCGGTCCCGCGGCTGATTGTCCGGGGAGAGGTATATAT
>CAKTTT010000088.1 GCA_934615635.1 uncultured Eubacteriales bacterium
TGAGCCAGCGGATGCCGGCCGAAAGCGCCCAGATGGCTGCCATGGGCGTTATCCACCAGCAGGGGGATCCCCGCCCGCCCACATACGGCTGCGATCCCCGCTACATCGCAGAGATTCCCATAATAATCGGGGGAGGTGATATATACGGACCGTATATTATGGTCCGTATTCAACATTTTCTCCACCTCATCCGCCCCGATGGGACCGGTGGGCCGGGTATAGTCCGGCCAGCACCATACCGGATCCAGTCCCAGCAAAGCGGCGGTATGCAGGGCGCTGCGGTGAGCGTTGCGGGCCATCAGGATGCGTCCGCCGCCGGAGGCCAGCATCAGCATGGTCTGGATGCACAGGGTGCAGCCGCCTCCGCTGAAAAAGGTTCTGGCGGCGCCGAACCGCCGGGCCGCTTCCTCCTCCGCCGCCTGGATTGCATCCCCGCCGTCGTATAAGCTGCCGGTATCCGGCAGCTCGGTCAAATCCATCGCCGGATCGGCGCAAAGCTCCAGCCGCCCTTTATGACCCGGAGTATGAAACGACGACATATTCCTGTTTGTATATTTTATGAGTCCATCCGCCAACGGCGTGGAACCCGACCGCTTACACATATTCCCGGCGGGTGAAGGCGCTGATCCCCACGGGATCGGCTTCAAAGGAAACGATATCCCCCGGCGCGCAGTCCAGGGATGTCACATCCGCCGTCAGGGAGGTCAGCCCCACCTGACCGATCACCGGGGCCTTTTTGCCGTTGATTTCGCAATACAGCTTGGGCCGGAAGAAAAGGCGCTTTTTCATCTGGCCGTCGGTGAACACGCCGTCCGCCAATCCGGCGGGAACCACCGCCAGCCGGGTCGCCCGCCGGAGCCGGCAGCCGCCGTCCTCCCCTACGGTGCTGCCGGCGGTCATCCACTTGATATCGCACACCTCGGATACCGCCCGGCCCACCTTTTTCAAACCGTGCCTCTCCTTTTGGGGACCGCGGCCGAAAAGATCCGCTCCCGCGCGCACGGCGCCCAGACGCATCTCCTTGAACTGGGCCGCCTGGCTGCTGTCCGCCATATGGGCAATTCCCGTGCGGAGCCCTTCCCGTTCGATCGCGGTGAGCACCCGCTGAAAATCCTTAACCTGCTGGAGCGCCGCGGCCTCCTTCTGTATCTTCGCCGGAAGAACGGTAAAGACGCCGTACAGCTCCACGTTTTCCAGATGATGGATCGTCTGCGCCGCCTTCACCACATCCTGCGGCATATAGCCGAAGCGCCCCATACCAAAATCAAAGCAAAGCTGTACCCGGGCGCGGCATCGCAGCTTGCGGCTCAGGGAGCTGATCAGCACCGCGCTGTCGTTGGAACCCACCGCGGCGATGATATCGTTTTTTAAAATGGTGGCGATATCCTCCTCCCCCGCATAGGGAGTCAGCAGCAGAATATCCATTCCCCGGACATTCTCCGCTATACGCACCGCCTCCTCCAGCCGGGAGACGGCCACCGTTTTGATCCCCGCACCGGCCAGAAGCTGGGCCACCGCCACGTCTCCCAGTCCATAGGCGTTGGCCTCCAGGGTGGGAATCAGGGGCGTGCCTCCGGCCTGCTTTTGCAAAATCCGAAAATTCGCCAGAATTCGTTCCGTCTGTACCAGTAATGTCATGGAATCGTCACGCCTTTCGCGGTTATTGGTTCCTCCACCGCTTTTATCGTACGGCGGCGGGCCGTCATCCCCTGGTCGCCCGTCCATCCCCGCTGATGGGGATAACGCTCCCTAAATAGGTTGGCTCCGGCTTGACGGCGCAAAACAAAAAATCCTTGTTTCGAGCCAGGAGCTCCCGGAATTCCCGCTTGTCCTGTCCCACATACGCCTGCAAAGCCCCATCCACTCCCACGGCCTTAAGTCCCAGCCGCTGGGCGGTGTACAGCGCCCGGTAAAGATGATACCTCTGGGTCACGATAACGACGGATTCCACCTGAAAGACCGCCTTGGCGCGGTATACCGACTCATAGGTGGAAAACCCCGCGTGATCCAGAAAAATATCCTCCTCCGGTACTCCGGCCTCCAACGCATACCGCTTCATGGCGTTGACCTCGTCGTAATCCTCCCGGCCGTGATCCCCGCTGAACAGCAGCTTTTTCGCCGCGCCGCTTTGGTATAGAGAAATCCCGGTTTTTACCCGATCCTCCAGCATGGCGCTCAGGCGGCCGTCGGGATATACCAGCGCCCCCAGCACCAGCACGCAGTCCGCCGGTCCGGCCGCCGCCGCCTCTTCCGCGGTGACGATCCCCGCCTCCGCCGTATGGGTGACGTGAGCGTTCACCGCAAAGGGAGAGAGGGCCGCCGCCGCGAGAAAAACCAGGATCAACGCCAGAATCAGTCTCTTTTTCCTTTTCCGCCTCATCCCGAACCGCCCCTTTCTCCCATTTATTATTTTATTATACAACGGCCCTTTCTTTTCGTCAATTGGCGGCATTTTTCGACCTATGACAAAAAAGGATTCCGCTCTTGCTTTGAACGGGAAGCCGGACTATACTATAGCTATTCCATGCTTGGGAGGGATTTTCATGAAGGAGGCGAAGCTCCGAATCACGGAGCCCGAAGACGCCGCCGGTCTGCTGGACATCTACAAGCCCTATGTGCTGCACACGGCGATTACCTTTGAATACGAGGTGCCCTCGCTCCAGGAGTTTGAGCAGCGAATACGGCAATTTTCCGCCCAGTATCCCTATCTGGTCTGCGAAGCGGGCGGGGAACTCCTCGGCTATGCCTACGCCCATCGGTTCCAGGAGCGCGCCGCCTATGGATGGAACGCGGAATGTTCGGTGTACGTCAGTCAGCAGGCGGCGGGCCGTCATATCGGCCGGGCGCTTTACAGCGCCCTGATCCGGCTGCTGCGGCAGCAGAACGTCGTGAATCTCTACGGCGTCGTCACCCATCCCAACAGCAGAAGCGAACGGCTTCATGAAGCCATGGGCTTCCGCCGGGCGGGGCTGTATCGCCGCACCGGCTACAAGCTGGGCGGCTGGCACGACGTCGCCTGGTATGAAAAAAGCCTGGGCTGCCCCGGCGAAGCGCCCGCACCCTTCATCGGCATCCGCCAGCTTCCGCAAGCCACGATAGCCGCCATATTGGAGGAAGGCGCCCGGGAAATCCTCCCCCAAGGGTAAAGGGCCGAACCGGCAATGCCTTACTCTGCCGCAGCCTCAGTCCGGACCGCCCTGCAGCTTCAGGTTCCGCTCCAGCACTCCGCGTCCCCGCCAGCCATAGGCCTTTCCCGTGAGATCTCCCAGTTCTCCCGCGGTCAGCCGTCCTTGATACCCGGTAAAGCAGGGATGGGGCTGGATCTGTGTCCTCCTGTTCAGCGGACATACCTCCTGGCAGCGGTCGCAGCCCCACACCAAAGGGCTGGAGCGCAGCAGCGCCTCCTCCTTAGGCGTCAGGCTCCCTTTTTTCTGGGATACAGCGGAAAGACAGCCCCGCCGTCCTGCCGCTTCCCGGCCGATACAGCCCGCGGGACAGGCGGCCGCGCAGGCGCCGCAGTGGAGGCAGCCCAGCGGCGGGCCGGCCGGAGGCAGCGGCAGGACCATATCGGTTACAATGGCGGCGATGAACACCCAGGAGCCGTACACCGGATGGATCAGCAGGCCGTTGTCGCCTATGCAGCCAAGGCCGGAGAGGGCCGCGGCCCGAACCTCCGGCAAGGGGGAATTGTCCACAAAGGGTTCAAAGCGATAACGGGGATAGGCCGCCCTCAATGCCGCGGCCGCGCTGGACAGCACCTCTCCCGCCGCCAGATGATAATCCGGCAGGCAGGCGGCGTACCGGGATAGATTCCGCGGTCCCCGGTCGGGAAAGCGATAGGGGAACAGCAGCGTCAGAACGGTTCCCGGCTTGTCCGGCAGCCTGGCCGCAGCCCGGCAGGGAAGCAGGTTGTGCGACAGCTCCGCAAAGGCGCAGGCGCCATGAAGGGGCAGGCCGCAGCCCGTCAAAAGATCGCTTATCCGGCCCAGCTCTTCCCCGCCCGGCCTTCCTGTCATCCCCATCGTCGCCTTCTCCTTCCTCTTTAAAGCCTCTGAAAATGGAACTCCTTTGTATTGTAAACCGCTGCCTGCCGGGTGTCAAATTTATCTATCCCTTTCGCCTGCCCATCAAGCGCCCCTTATCTCCCGGCAGTAGACGGCCGTACGCAAAAAGCCAGCCGGATACCCGGCTGGCTTTGACTCTTGCTTCGGCTTATTTCACCAGTTCGATGATGGCCATTTCCGCTGCGTCGCCGCGGCGGGCCTGGGTCTTGATGATGCGGGTATAGCCGCCGTTGCGGTCCGCATATTTGGGGGCGATTTCATCGAACAGCTTCTTCGCCACGCTCTCCTTGGTGACAAAGGAGAATACCAGGCGCTTGTTCGCCAGCGTGGGATTCTTCGCGATGGTGATCATCTTCTCGGTCATGGACCGCACTTCTTTTGCACGGGTGACGGTCGTCTCAATCCGGCCTTTTTCCAGCAGGAAAGTGACCATCGCTCTCAGCATGGCCATACGCGACGCGGTGGGCCGGCCGAGCTTTCTGGTTCCGGGCATTTGAATTCACTCCTTATCCTTTGGTTAACGGCATTCTAAAAGGAAAGCATCGGGCTGGGCCGTATCATTCCTCTTCATTATAGAGCTTGAAGCCCAGAGAAGCCAGCTTGTTGATGACCTCCTCCAGGGATTTGCGCCCCAAATTGCGCACCTTCATCATGTCTTCCTCGCTCTTGCTGATGAGGTCTTCCACCGTGTTGATGCCCGCGCGTTTCAGGCAGTTGAAGGAACGGACGGACAGGTCCAGCTCTTCGATGGTCATCTCCAGAACCTTTTCCTTGCCCTTATCGTCTTTCTCCACCATAATGGAATCGCCGGAATAGGCTTCCCCGGACAGATCCACAAACAGGTTCAAATGCTCCGTCAGCACCTTCGCGCCCAGAGATACGGCTTCCTTGGCGGAAATGGTCCCGTTGGTCCAAACCTCCAGGGTCAGCTTGTCGTAATCGGTGATCTGGCCCACACGGGTATTTTCCACCGTGTAGTTGACCTTCACCACCGGGGTATAGATGGAATCCACCGGAATCACGCCGATAATCGGCGTCATCTGCTGCTTGTTGCGCTCGGCGGGCACATAGCCCCGTCCCTTGTCCAGGGTGATCTCCATATACAGCTTCGCGCCCTCGCCCAGGGTGGCGATGTGCATATCCGGCTGCAGGATTTCTACCTCGCTGTCGCATTTGATGGAACCGGCGGTCACCTCTCCGGGACCTTCCGCCTCCACATACACCACCTTGGGACCGTCTCCGTTGATCTTCATGATCAGGCCCTTGATGTTGAGGATAATCTCGGTGACATCCTCCTTCACACCCTCGATGGTGGTGAACTCATGCAGGATCCCGTCGATCTTGACAGAAGTAACCGCGACGCCTGGGAGGGAGGACAGCAGCACGCGGCGCAGGCTGTTGCCCAGCGTGGTGCCGTAGCCTCTTTCCAACGGCTCCACGACAAATTTGCCGTAGGTGCCGTTGGGGGCCAGGTCAAGCGCTTCGATTCTGGGCTTCTCAATCTCAATCATGCAAAACCCTCCTTATTGAAACGGAACACGGCGGCCGGATACACAGGCATCCGGCGGCCATTCCAGTGATTCATATCGTGCATTACGCGGTCGCCGGGAAGTCCTCGCCGCATTAGCGGGAGTACAACTCGACGATGAGGGTTTCTTCGATGGGAAGATCGATATCCTCGCGCTCGGGGCTGGCAACGACCTTGGCGGCCAGCGCATCGCGGTTCAGATCCAGCCACTTGGGAATAGGACGGGAGCCGTTGGCCTCCACAATCGCCTTCATCTTGTCCATCTGACGGCTGCCGTCGTTCATGGAAACGGTCTGTCCGACCTTCACAAGATAGGAGGGGATGTTGACCCGGCGGCCGTTGACGGAGAAGTGGCCGTGGGATACCAATTGACGGGCCTCCGCGCGGGAGCTGGCGAAGCCCAAGCGGTACACCACGTTGTCCAGCCGGGATTCCAGCAGGCGCAGCAGGTTTTCACCCGTGACGCCGGGCATTTTTTCAGCCATCTCGAAATAGTGGCGGAACTGGCTCTCCAGCACGCCGTAGTAACGGCGGGCATACTGCTTGGTGCGCAGCTGACGGCCGTATTCGGACTGCTTCTTGTTGCGGGCCTGACCGTGCTGGCCAGGCGCATAAGCGCGGCGGGCGACGGCGCATTTGCCTGTGTAGCAGCGTTCGCCCTTCAAAAAGAGTTTCTGACCTTCGCGGCGGCAGAGCTTGCACGCCGGACCGGTATATCTAGCCATATTGGTTGCACCTCCTGATTTGAATTATACGCGTCTTCTCTTGGGAGGACGGCATCCGTTGTGGGGGACCGGGGTCACATCCTTGATCATGTTGACCTCGAGTCCGGCGGCCTGCAGGGCGCGGATAGCGGCCTCACGGCCGGCGCCGGGTCCCTTGACGAACACCTCGACAACCTTGAGCCCGTGCTCCATTGCCGCGCGGGCGGCGGTTTCAGCCGCCGTCTGGGCCGCGTAGGGGGTGGATTTCCGGGAACCGCGGAAGCCCAGCTCGCCGGCGCTGGCCCAGGAAAGGGCGTTGCCCTGGGAGTCGGTGATGGTCACGATGGTATTGTTGAACGTGGACTGGATGTGGGCGGCGCCCCGTTCGATGTTCTTGCGTTCCTTGCGGCGGCGAACGGCGGTGGTGCCTTTGCGCGCCGGAGTTTTTGCAGCAGCCATTCTTATCCCTCCTGCTTACTTCTTCTTGTTGGCGATGGTCTTCTTCGGGCCCTTGCGGGTACGGGCATTGGTCTTGGACCGCTGGCCGCGCACGGGGAGACCCTTGCGGTGGCGGACGCCACGATAGCTGCCGATTTCGATCAAGCGCTTGATGTCAAACGCTATATCCCGGCGGAGATCGCCTTCCACCGTCACGTTGTGATCGATGTATTCCCGCAGCCGGGAGACCTCCTCCTCCGTCAGATCCCGGACACGGGTGTCGGGATTCACGTTGGTGGCGGCGAGAATGTTGTTGGACGTTTTGCGGCCGATCCCGAAGATATAGGTCAGGCCGATTTCAATGCGTTTATCTCTGGGCAGGTCGACACCAGCTATACGCGCCATAATGTTATTCCTTCCTTTCGGCTGCATCCCGCGCTGGCGGGACGCAAAGAATGAGCAAACGCGGACGGATAGGCGGTCCTATCACCCCTGGCGCTGCTTGTGTTTCGGATTCTCGCAGATGACCATGACGCGGCCCTTGCGCTTGATGATCTTGCACTTTTCGCAGATCTTTTTTACAGAAGGTCTGACTTTCATAGGAAGAATCATGTCCTTTCCGATAGCCGCGTAGCCCTTTGGAGGGGATGGCGGCCGTTCTGAATGCATCTCCGCGCGGAAACGGCGGCTCCAAGGCGGAAAGCCCTGGCGCCCGGGCGAAGCGCCCGTCCGCGACAGCCTACTTTGTTCGCCACGTGATACGGCCCTTGGTCAGGTCATAGGGGGACATTTCCACCGTGACCTTGTCGCCGGGCAGAATACGGATGAAATTCATCCGCAGCTTTCCGGAAATGTGCGCCAGTATCTGGTGGCCGTTCGCCAGCTCCACCTGGAACGTCGCGTTAGGCAGAGCCTCGACTACGGTACCTTCCAGCTCGATAACGTCCGATTTGGACATCAGATAACCTCCCTCATGTGATGACGGCCGCGGATAAGTGATCCGGCGGTCACGCGTCCGGCGAGGCGGCTTTCATTTTTGCCGCCGCCAATGTCCGGCGCAGTTCACGATTGGTCGCCATTGAAGCCTCCTCCGCTGTGAAGGGGGTTTCGGCCACATGGCGCGGATTCTTCCGCTTGGGCCGTTCCAGCGGCCGCCGGTGCCCGTCAGCGATCCACACGCCGTCCGGTTCCAACCGCAGCACCGCCAGAAATGCTCCCTTGTCTCTTCCGGCAGAGGATACGACCACGCTTCCCCGTTTCAGCATATCGCCACCCGCCTTCACGGTGTCGTCAAAATAACGGGGCCGTCCGCCGTAATAGCGACGGTATGCTCAAAATGGGCCGAAAGACGGCCGTCCTTCGTCACAGTGGTCCAGCCGTCCGACAGGATGCGCACATCCCCCGTTCCGGCGTTGATCATGGGTTCAATAGCTAAGGTCATGCCCGGCAGCAGCCTGGGGCCGCGGCCGGGGGTACCGAAATTGGGTACGCTGGGATCTTCGTGCAGGTTCGTGCCTACTCCGTGGCCGACGAACTGCCGTACCACCGAGTAACCACGCACCTCGACATACCGTTGAACGGCGGCGCCAATATCGCCGACCCTGCCGCCGGCCATCGCCGCCCGGATGCCCTCATAGAGGCTCTCGCGGGTGGCGTCCATCAGCGCCTGCGCGTCAGGGGATATCTCCCCCGCTGCAAAGGTCGCGGCGTTGTCGCCGTGGAAGCCGTTCAAGCATGCTCCCACATCCACGCTGACGATATCGCCAGCCTTGATCACACGCTTGCCCGGTATGCCGTGGATGACTTGATCGTTGATGGATATGCAGGCGCTGGCCGGAAATCCGCCGTAACCGAGAAAGGAAGGGGTTGCCCCCTGGCTCTCGATATAGTGGCGGACGATCCGGTCGACCTCCCCGGTGGTGACGCCGGGTTCGATCGCCTTCCCCGCCAGCTGCAACGCCCTGGCCGAGACCACGCACGCTTCCTTCATGGCGCGCAGCTCCCGGCTGTTTTTAATCGCGATCATGACTCAAGCCTCTATCGCGGCGAGGGTGAGGCGGGTCGTGTCGGCAACCTCTTCCTGCCCTTCCACGATGTACAGCTTGCCGCTTTGGGCGTAATAGCCCTTGAGCGGCTCGGTCTGCTCATGATACACGCGCAGACGTTCCCTCACGGTATCCGGATGGTCATCCTTGCGCTGAACAAGGGTGTCGCCGCAGCGGTCACAGACGTTTTCCACCGCCGGCCGTTTATAGTCGACGTGGTAGGATGCGCCGCAGGCCGGGCAGACACGGCGGCCCGATACACGCCGGGCGATCGTTTCATCCGCCACCTCGATGTCGATGACGCGGTCGATGACGATGCCCATGCGGTCAAGCGCCTCGGCTTGGGGAATGGTCCGGGGAAACCCGTCGAGAATGAAGCCGCCCGCGCAGTCGGGCTGCGCCAGCCGTTCCTGAATGATACCGATGACAATATCGTCCGGAACCAGCTTGCCGGCGTCCATATACTCTTTGGCTTTCCGGCCCATTTCCGTGCCGCTTTTCAGCGCTTCACGGATAATGTTACCCGTGGAAATGGTGGGAATGCTCAGGTGCTCCGCGATAACCTCCGCCTGGGTGCCTTTACCGGCGCCCGGAGCCCCTAACAGGATCAGATTCATGAAGCGTCCTCCTTTGCCCTGCGGCCCCGAGGGCCGCCGCCGGCATCCGGCGCGCGCCCATCGGGACAATGATGAAACCATATGGGAGTTCTTACTCCAGGAACCCCTTGTAATGC
>CAKTTT010000089.1 GCA_934615635.1 uncultured Eubacteriales bacterium
TTTCTGCTCCACACCCGCAGCCCGAGACGCTGGCGTATCTTATTTTTCTTCGGCTGTGTCTCCGCGTTTGCCCTCCTTGGCAAACGCCTGCTTTTCTGCTCCACACCCGCAGCCCGAAATTTTTATAAATTAAGAAATGCAACGGCTATATCCATCCCTTTTGTGTTAAAATAGCGATAGGCTTCACGGGGGATCGCCTCCCCCTGGAAAGGAGTGGCGCAGTGGAACCCACTATTTTTGAAGAAAAGCCGGAACAGGCTTTCCTGGTCGCCCTGGATACGGGAGAATACGACGTGGAGGCTTCTCTGGCCGAGCTGGAGGAACTGGCCCATACGGCGGGGGCGCAGGTGCTGGGCGCCCTGGTGCAGAAGCGGGAATCCCCTGACAAAGCCACCTGCCTGGGAAGCGGACGGCTGGAGGAGCTGATACAGCTTTGCCGCAACGTGGAGGCGGATCTGGTGATCTTCGACCTGGAGCTGACCGCCACCCAGCACCGCAACCTGGAAAGCGAGCTCCCCTGCCGGGTGGTGGACCGCACCGCCCTGATTCTGGATATTTTCGCCGCCCGCGCCCGCTCGGCGGAGGGGCGGCTTCAAGTGGAGCTGGCGCAGCTACAATATCTGCTGCCCCGACTCGCTGGACAAGGCGTGTCCCTGTCTCGTCTGGGGGGCGGCATCGGCACCCGCGGCCCCGGCGAAACCAAGCTGGAAAGCGACCGGCGGCATATCCGCCGGCGGATCCGTTCCCTGCGTCTCCAGCTTGACAGCGTGGAGCAGCAGCGGGAGCGCCGCCGGGAGCGCCGGAAAAAGGACGGCATCCAGACGGTGGCCATCGTCGGCTACACCAACGCGGGAAAATCCACCCTGCTCAACGCCCTGACCCAGGCGGGCGTATTGGCGGAGGACAAGCTCTTCGCCACGCTGGATCCCACCGCCCGGGCCCTCCGGCTGCCGGACGGCAGGCAGGTACTGCTCATCGATACGGTGGGCTTTGTCCGCCGGCTGCCCCATCACCTGGTGGAAGCCTTCCGTTCCACCCTGGAGGAGGCGGTGGAGGCGGACGTGATCCTCAACGTCTGCGATGCTTCCAGCCCCGAGGCGGAAGAGCATCTGCAGGTGACCCGGGAGCTTTTGCAAGAGCTGGGCTGCGGCGACGTGCCGATTCTCACGGTTTTCAACAAATGCGATCTCTCGCCGGAGCCGGTTCGGGCGGAGGGCCCCAGCGTGTGCATCAGCGCCAAAACCGGCCAGGGGCTGCCCCGGCTGCTGGAGGAGGTGGCCGCCGCCCTTCCGCCCGACCGCAAAAAGGTCACCCTCCTGCTGCCCTTCCGCCAGGGCGCCCTGGCGGAGCAATGCCGCCGGGAAGGCGCGGTGGAGCGGGAGGAATACGTGGCGGAGGGACTCTCCATGACCGTTACGCTGGGCGTGCGGATGCTGGACGCGGTCAAGGACTACATCGTGTAAAACGGCATGAAAAGCGCCCCTCTTCGGCTGGACGGAGAGAGAACGCGCCGCCGGGCAAATCCCCGGCGCCCTATAGGAAAGGAATGGTGACGGCATGGATATTGCCCCCTATCGTTATACGAAAAAAGGCAGCTTCTCCATTGAAAAATGCGACCCATCGGATTCCGGCGGGATAAAGAGCAAGGCGGAGGGCCGCCGCCTGCTGGAGAAAAACGTGGAGCGCATGGCCTGTCTGCAGGACCGCTTTTACGCTCAGGACCGGGAGGCGCTGCTGCTGATCTTTCAGGCCATGGATTCCGCGGGGAAGGACGGCGCCATCAAGCACGTGATGAGCGGCCTCAACCCTCAGGGCGTGCAGGTATACGCCTTCAAGCAGCCCTCGGCGGAGGAGCTGGACCACGATTATCTCTGGCGGATCAACCGCCGCCTGCCCGAGCGGGGCAACATCGGCATCTTCAACCGTTCCTATTACGAGGAAGTGCTGGTGGGCAGGGTGCATAACCTTCCCGTGACCCAAAAGCTGCCTCCCCGCTGTCTGACGGAAGATCTGTGGAATAGGCGCTACCGGCAGCTCCGGGACTATGAGCGTTATCTCACCGAAAACGGCATCACGGTGGTGAAATTCTTTCTGCACATCTCCCGGGAGGAGCAGCGCCGGCGCTTTCTGGACCGGATCGACGACGAGGCGAAAAACTGGAAGTTTTCCGCCTCGGATATCGCCGAGCGGGGACACTGGGACGAGTATATGCGCGCCTATGAGGACGCCATCAACGCCACCGCCTCCCGGGAAGCGCCCTGGTATGTGATCCCCGCGGATAAAAAATGGTTCGCCCGCCTGCTGATCTCGGAAATCGTGGTACGACAACTGGAAAAGCTGGATCCCCGTTATCCGGAGGTGGGCGAGGAGCAGAAGGCCGCGCTGCTGCGCTGCCGGGAGCAACTGACGGCGGACTGAGGCGGCTGAAGAGGAAGGGGGCTTCCGGCAACCCTCCCCCTCCCTCTTCAGCCGCCATCCTCCCCCTTCCGCCATGCCTCGACCGCCTTTTAGGCGGCGCGGGGAAACCCCTTCGCCGCCGCGTATAGAAACCGGCTTCTCGGGAGGACGATCCCTCCCGAGAAGCCGGGTGAACTATCCCTGTCATCCCCTGTCATCCATTGTTTGTATCTTACATAAGAAAGCGGGAATCGTTATGTCATTGACGCTGGCGCCGGTTTTCGGCGACCATATGGTGCTGCAGCGGGATCTTCCCATCCGGATTTTCGGCTGGGGAAAGGGAAGCGGCGCCATCACCTTTCTGGGGGAAACCCGGAACATCACCGCCGGTGAAAAGGGATGGAGCGTCCTTTTCCCCGCCCTTCCGGCGGGCGGCCCCTATGAGATGACCCTCCGGCTGGACGGCGAAACCCGCACACTGCGGGATATCCTCATCGGGGAGGTATGGCTGGCCGGCGGCCAATCCAACATGGAGGCGCTGCTGAAAGATATGGCCACGGACCCGGGTATGGAAAAGGATATCCCCCAGGTGCGCTGCATCACCCTGCCCCACCCCACGGCGCCCGATCTGCCCGAAATCTGGCGGCCCTGCACCTGGGAGGCCGCTCAGGACATGACGGCGGTGGGCTACGCCTTCGCCCGCTGCCTCCATGAAACCCTGGCTGTGCCGGTGGGGATCGTTTCCTGCAATCAGGGAGCCTCCCGGGTGGAAAGCTGGACCGATCCCGCGCTGCTGGAAGAGGCGGGACTGCGGCTGCCGCCGGAGGATACCCACGAGGACGAGAAGGTGTTTGCCTTCAACCCTCCCGGCTACCTGTACGAGAATATGCTGCTCAAGGTGGCGCCCTACGGCATCCGCGGCGTGATCTGGTACCAGGGGGAGAGCAATCGGGGCTGCCGGGAGGCGGACGGCTACGCCGCCCGTTTCCTGCTGATGGAGCAAAACTGGCGGCGGCTGTGGGACAACAGCCGGCTGCCCTTCCTGACGGTACAGCTCGCCCCCTTCGGGGACGTGCCCCATCACGGGGTGGAAACCTGGCCCATCCTGCGGGAGCAGCAGCTCGCCGCCGCCGATACCGACCCCTTCACCGCCATGGTCACCATCGGCGACGTGGGGGACCGGACAGATATCCATCCCCGCCGCAAGTGGCCGGTGGGCCTGCGGCTGGCCTTGGCCGCCCGGACGATGGTATACGGCGAGCGGCTGGAATACTGCGGCCCCGTCGTTCGGGAGATGCGGGTGGAAGGCGGCCGGGCGGCGCTGCGGTTCGATCACGCGGACAGCGGCCTGCGGCTGGATGAGCCCCTAACCGATCTGGTCCTTCTGGACCAAGAGGGCGCGATCTATCCCGGGCAGGCCCGGATTCGGGAGGACGGCCTGCTGGAGGTGTGGAATGACCGACTTCCCCGTCCCGCCGAGGTGCGGCTGGGCTATGCCAACTGGTACGTCATGCCCCTTTTCAACGGCGACGGCCTGCCCGCCTCCCCCTTCCGCATACGCGAGGCTGCCAAGGAGGCTGACGTATGAAGCAGCTCAAGATGCTCTGGCGCTGCCGGGAAACCGCCTATCCGGACAATCCCTGGCAGGGCTTCCGCTACCGCCCCTTCTCCGGGTCGGAGGAGGACGTCCGGGCCTGGCTGGATATCTGCAAAAACGGCCTGCTCCCGCCGGATGCGGGAGAGGAATATTACCGGGATCTGCTGGTAAACTGGCGGGATTACCGCACGCGGGACACCTGGCTGGTGGAGATGGGGGGAAGCCCCGTCGCCACCGTCACCGCCATCGTTCACCCGGAAGCCCGGCGGGGCTATGTCCATATGGTGGCGGCCGCTCCGTCCTGCAGGGGCCTGGGGGTGGGCGGACTGATGAACCGCATCGCCTGCGCCGTTTTTTGGGAAGCGGGCTGCGAAACCGCCGACCTGACCACCGATGATTTCCGTATTCCCGCCATCAGAAGCTACCTGTCCGCCGGTTTCCTTCCGGTGGATTGGGACGAGGATATGGCCGAGCGGTGGGAAACCATTCTGCGGGACCTGGGCCGCTCACGGGTGGAGATGGTGAGGGAGGACGGCAGCCCGGCGCGCCTGCTGCTGCCCTAGCCGCTCTGCCGGCTCCTGCCCGCTGTTGATCGCCCCCGCCGAAAGGAAGGATGTATCATGCCCGATTGGGACGCCGCCCAATATCTGAAATTCGCCGGCCAGAGGACCCGCCCCGCCCTGGACCTGGCCGCCCGGATCCCCCTGGCCGAACCGGCGGACGTGCTGGACGTGGGCTGCGGCCCCGGAAACAGCACCGAGGTGCTGGCCGCCCGCTATCCCCGGGCGCGGATCCTGGGGATCGACAGCTCCCCCCAAATGATCCGGGAGGCGGCCCGAAACCACCCGCAAATGGAGTTCCGCCTCTGCGACGCCGGGCGGGATCTTGCCGCCCTAGGCCGGCAATTCGACGTGGTCTTTTCCAACGCCTGCATCCAGTGGATCCCCGACCACCCCGCTCTTCTGCCCGCCATGATGGAGCGCCTGCGGGAGGGCGGCGTTCTGGCCGTGCAGATCCCCATGAACCATGAGGAGCCGGTGCACCGGATCATCGGGGAGGTCGCGTCCCGGGAAAAATGGCGCCGCCGGCTGCCCGACAAGCGGATTTTCCACCAGCTTCGACCGGAGGAATATTTCCGGCTTCTTTCCCGGCTGTCCCCCTCCTTTGAGTTGTGGCAAACCACCTACTTTCACCGGCTGCCCTCTCACGAAGCCATTCTGGAATGGTATCGGGGCACCGGGCTGCGGCCCTATCTGGCCCTCCTGACCGCTGAGGAACGGGTCGATTTCGAGGGGGATATCCTGGTGGAGCTGATCCGGGCCTATCCCCGGGAGGAAAATGGAGAAATCCTTTTCCGCTTTCCGCGCTTTTTCTTCCTCGCCCGCCGGTAGGATCGCCCCCCTTTTTGAACTGCAGCGAAAAAACTTGTTAAAAAGCCGCCCGGAAGCCGTGTAAAACAGCTTCCGGGCGGCTTTCGCTCTTTCAAAAACCTCCGGGTCCGCCGAAGAGGAACAGCCGGCAGCCATCTTTCCATCAGGCGCGGGGCAAAATCCCGCCGATCACACGCCAACGCCCTTGGACGCCGCCCCCTCCCTTCAGGACGCGCCGAACGGTCGCTGTCCCCCCTTCCGGCGCCCGGCCCAAACAATCCGCCGCCGGATCTTTCCACGGCTCCGCCAAATCTTCCGCTTTGCCGGAAAGGTTGACCCTCTACAAAGAAGCCGCTCCAGAGGGTATGAGGCGGGACGCTTCGTCAAGCGACCCGCGTCCCGTCCGGCGGGCTACAGCCCCAAAAGCGTCACCGCCAGCCAGCAGAGGCCGAAAACCACCGGCTGATGCACCACATAGATCACCAGGGTATGGCGGCCCAGCCAGGAAAGCCAGGGCAGGCGGCTGCGATACATCCACCGGGGAAACCGGCCCTCCTTAGCCCACACGCCGGTGAAGCTCCCGGCCAAAAAGCAGAAAAACCAGGGCAGGAGGGGAAAATAATCCGCCCCCTCCCCTGCGCCCAATCCCAGCGGATAGAGAAGGGGCATCCTCACCATCCATTCGGGAATTTCCAGCGTGAACAGTCCTTCGATCCCCAGCAGGCTGCCCTTGTAGGCGGGAACCCACCAGGTCATCGCCAGCAGAAGGAAACTGGCGATGACGCCCGCCAGGGGCGGAATCCGATCCAGCGCCGGCCGGAGCAGCGCGAACAGCAGGATGGATACCGCCAGAAAATGCAGCACCCCGAACCAGATCATCTGCTCCCGCATGAACAGGTAAAGGAACAGGGACATGCCCGCCGCCACCAGCGCCAGAAGAGCGCCGCGTTTCCAATTGTTGTGGGAAAGGCGGCAGGAGATGCCGCAGATGAAGATGAACAGCCCGGCGAAAAAGGGCTCCGCGGGGTTGAAAAACTGAAAAAGCCAGGCTCCCCAGCGGAATTGGAACAGATAGCCGATCACATAAAATGCGTGGAAAAAGACCATGAGAATCAGATCAAAACCCCGCACCTCATCCAGAAAATAGATGCGGCCCCCCGGCCGGGAAAGATCGGGAGCAGGCGTCGTGGTCACGGACAAGCCTCCTTTAGGACAAATAGCCGACGGATGTTAGTATATCACGACCCGGTGGAAATTTCCACGGGAAATGCGTTGACCGAAAAGGAACGCCATACTATAATGATCTTGAATCCGGATGAAACGGGGGAAGCGAGATGAAAAAGGCCGTTTTTGCCCTGGCCGGCATAGCGGCGGAATCCCTTGCGTGGATGGCCGCCCTGTTCCTTTGCAGTGAATTTTTCGAACAAGCGGTGCGCGGCTGGCTGGGGGACCGGTATTTCGAGACCTACGGCCGGGCGGCGCATCCGGCTCTGGTCTTGTATTTCGTCAGTTTTTTCCTCCTGATCACCGGCTGCGCCGCGCTGGTCAATCGGCTGATGAGGCTGAAAAGCGGCGAGATTGTGGTGCTTCTCGGGGTGGTCAACTTTCTGTGGCTGGGCGGCATGGTTTTCGGTTACGCGCTGCAGAACGTGTTTGTGATATAAGGATGTTACAGCCGTCGGACTCGCCGCAGTCCGGCGGCTGATTTTTGCCGCTTTGCATTCGGTGATTTTCCCATATTGAAAAAAACGGAATCCTCTCTTTTTGTGCGATTGGGTTTTTTTCGCATGATTGCTTGCGCGGCGGACAAAATTACGGTATACTAAAGACGTTTTTCCCGCCTCCCCGCGGGAAATTTTCGCCTTTTGGTTATCCATCCGCATATCCGTCCATCCGTTTACAAATCAAAGGAGGATGTTCCATGGTAAGAGCGATCGTAGGCGCCAACTGGGGCGACGAGGGCAAGGGCAAAATCACCGACGTGCTGGCGGCTCAGTCGGATATCGTCGTCCGCTTTCAAGGCGGCAACAACGCCGGCCACACCATCATCAACCAGTTCGGCCGGTTCGCCCTCCACCAGCTTCCCTCCGGCGTGTTTTACGACCATGTCACCAACATCATCGGCAACGGCGTGGCCCTGGATATCGGTAAGTTTCTCAGCGAAGTGAACACCCTGGCGGAAAGTGGCGTCAAGCCCCGGCTGCTGGTCTCCGACCGCACCCAGGTGGTCATGCCCTACCATGTGCTTTTCGACCAATATGAGGAGGAGCGGCTGGGCGGCCGCTCCTTCGGCTCCACCAAATCCGGCATCGCCCCCTTCTACTCGGATAAATTCGCCAAAACCGGCTTCCAGCTCTGCGAGCTGTTCGACGACAGCTACGCCTATGACCGGCTCAAGGGTATCCTGGAGGTCAAGAACGTCCTGCTGAAAGAGCTTTATCACAAGCCCGCCTTGGAGCTGGACGCCCTGTTTGCCGATTTGATGAAGCAGCGGGACGCCATCCGCCCCTATGTGGGCGACACCTTCCGTTTCCTCCACGATGCGGTGAAGGCGGACAAGAATATTCTGTTGGAGGGGCAGTTGGGAGCACTGAAGGATCCGGACTTCGGCATCTATCCCATGGTGACCTCCTCCTCCACCTTGGCGGGCTACGGCGCGGTGGGCGCCGGCCTTCCCCCTTACGCCATCCGGGACATCGTGGTGGTGGTGAAAGCCTATTCCAGCGCGGTGGGCGCCGGCGCCTTCGTCAGCGAGATTTTCGGCGACGAAGCGGAGCAGATGCGCCGCCGGGGCGGCGATTCCGGAGAATATGGCGCCACCACCGGCCGGCCCCGCCGTATGGGCTGGTTCGACTGCGTGGCCTCCCGCTACGGCGTGGAAGCCCAGGGCGGCACCCAGGTGGCTTTGACGGTGGTAGACGCCCTGGGTTATCTGGAGCGGATCCCCGTCTGCGTCGGCTATGAAATCGACGGCCGGGTGACGGAGGACTTCCCCGCCACCCCTTATCTGGAAAAGGCCAAGCCGGTACTGGAGGTGCTGCCCGGCTGGAACTGCGATATCCGGGGCATCCAGCGGTATGAGGATCTGCCGGAAAACTGCCGCCGGTATGTGGAGTTCATCGAAAGCCGGCTGGGCGTGCCGGTCACCATGGTTTCCAATGGTCCCGGTCGGGACGAGCTGATCCATCGTTGAAACCGGAAGGGGTGCCGCATATGAAAAAAGAAACCGTACTGGTGCTGGATTTCGGCGGCCAGTATAACCAGCTCATCGCCCGCCGGGTGCGGGAGGCGGGGGTTTATTCCGAGGTCAAGTCCTATCGCACCCCGCTGCAGGAGATCCGGCAGGCGGGCTATAAGGGGATCATCTTCACCGGCGGTCCCAACAGCGTGGCCGAGGAGGCCTCCCCCCACTACGACCCCGCGATCCTCTCCCTGGGGGTGCCGGTGCTGGGCATCTGCTACGGCGCCCAGCTCATGGCCTGGATGCGGGACGGACGGGTGGAAAGCGCCCCGGATCGGGAATACGGCAGCACCATGGTGGAGGTGGATAACCGCAGCGTCCTTTTCCGGGGAATGGAGCGGAATCAGCCCTGCTGGATGAGCCACACCGATTACATCGCCCGGGTGCCGGCGGGCTTTCGCGTCACCGCCTCCACCCCCCATTGTCCCTGCGCCGCCATGGAAAACGCGGCGGAAAAGCTGTACGCCGTCCAGTTCCATCCCGAGGTGATGCACACCCGCCACGGCGCGGATATGCTGCGTCATTTCCTCTTCGATGTGTGCGGCTGCGCGGGAGACTGGAAAATGTCCTCCTTTGTGGAGGAGGCCGTGGAGCGGATCCGGGAGCAAATCGGGGACAAGCGGGTGCTTTGCGGGCTCTCCGGCGGGGTAGACAGCTCGGTTGCCGCCGTGATGGTGGCCAAAGCCGTCGGCCGGCAGCTCACCTGCATTTTTGTGGATCACGGCCTGCTGCGCAAGGACGAGGGGGACATGGTGGAAGCTATGTTCACCGGTCATTATGATATCCAGTTCATCCGTGTGAACGCGGCCGATCGTTTTCTGAGCAGGCTGGCGGGGGTCGCGGATCCCGAGCAGAAG
>CAKTTT010000090.1 GCA_934615635.1 uncultured Eubacteriales bacterium
TGGCAAACGCCCTGAAGCGTCGGCGCGGGATCCATGCGGTTGCTGAAAAGCGTACCGGCTGGAAACACAGTACAAGCTATGTTCTGGTGTCCCGGTTTTGTGGGCGGTCCGCTCAATTAGGGTGGAAGAATCGACCTGTTTCCATGTGGTCATCGCTCCTTACCGCATAGCGGCTGTTAATAGGCGGAAACTGAAAAAACCACGGCTTCGCATCTATAAAATACGAAACGCGGGCACCGCTCGTGGCCCGCAGACGGTTTTTCAGGGGGAGCTGCAAAATGAAACATTTTGCAGCCCCCCTTTTTCCTCCAAACATCGTATTCCTTCCGCCGCTCCTAAAAAAACAACCCGGAAAAACGGTAGGCTTTCGACCGTTTTTCCGGGTTCATCTTTCTCATTCACAGCATATTCTTCTTGTGCAGAATCCAGCTTACAACCCCCATCAGCACCAGGGCCAGTACGATAGGGAACCAGAAGAACTGGGCCAGCGGCAGGCCTTCCACGTTCATGCCGTAAAACCCGGCGATGATGTTGGGGATGGATATCACGATGGTGATGGAGGCCAGCACCTTCATAACGATGTTCAAATTATTGGAGATCACCGATGCAAAGGCATCCATGGTGCCGGACAGAATGTTTAGGTAGATGCTGGACATCTCGATGGCCTGTTTGATCTCGATCAGCACATCCTCCAGCAAATCCTGGTCGTCCTCATACAGCTTGATATACCGGCCGCGCATCAGCTTTTCCAGCGTGGTTTCATCCGCCTTCAGGGAAGTGGAGAAATATACCAGGGACTTTTGCACATCCAGCAACTGGATCAGTTCCTTATTTTTCATGGAGCGGCGAAGCTGTTTTTCCAGCGAGCTGGAGAGCTTGTCGATCTGTTTGAGGAACTGGAGGTAGCGGGTGGCCACCCGCAGGATCAGGTGCAGCACAAACTGGGTCTTGAGGCTGGTCTGCACCCCTTTGACCACGCCCTCCGCAAACTCGGAAAGAATGGCGTTTTCCCGCAGGGAAACCGTGATGACATTGGTGTCCGTCACCAAAATCCCCACCGGCAGCGTGCTGTAATTAACACCTGTTTCATCGCGCACCGCCACCGGCGCATCGATGATGATCAAGGTCACGCCATCCTCCGTTTCGATACGGGAGGACTCCTCCTCATCCAATGCGGCGCGGAGGAAATCCGGTTCCAGCGAGAAGCGGGTGAGCAGCTCATTGATCTCCCGCTCGTCCGGATTCACCACATTGATCCAGCAGCCGTTCTCCAGCTCCTCCTGGGGGCGGATGCGGCCGTTGACGGTCTTGTAATACCGAATCATAAGCATACCCCTTTCCCGGGGCAAGCTCTACAAAGAGGCGGAGCGAGTCCCGGCGTTATGAAATTGTTGTCGGATACATCGTCCAGGGTCAGGACTCACCTCAGCCCACCTCCGTTGGTTCATACAAAATAACGGCCCGCCCCCCATAGGGGAGTACAGACTGTCTATAACCTCTCTTATTATAACACAATATCCGTAGATTGCAAGAGCAATCCATCAAAACCGCTTTCCAAGCTCTTCTATTTGCCTGAAACGGTTCATTTTGGCCGAAAACAGCTTAAATTGGTTTATTTCAGGATTTTGCAGGCCTTCACAAGCCTTCAACATATTTTAGCTCAACGTCCCATTTCCCCGCCTGCTCCTTTTCCCCAAACCTGTCACCAGGGAAAAGGAGCGGCGGTGACCGGCTTGAGAAGGAAATATGACAGCGGCGCCCTTCTATTTCCCTCTGCCCTCACCCTTCCTTCGCCGCGCTCCTCTGCGTGATCCGACGCCGGAAAAGGCGGGCCGCCGTGGGATACTGAAAGCGGAACTACGATATAGGAAAAAACCTGAAAAGCAAAAGCTCTTCGCCTGTTTTCCCGCTATCTATGATAACCAGAACATCCACCGTCATGCAGGAGAGACGCGGTATCCCGCCGGCGCCTACCGGGAATCTTGCACGGGGCTGGCCAGGCCATCGTCCAGGGATCGACCGCGGGAAACCTCCCCCTTTTATCCGCTGCTTCAAAAAATAAGCGCCAAAAATCCGGAGGAGGACCATCGTCCTCCTCCGGATTTTCATACGGCTTCCAATACCGGCTATTCAGTCCTTACGCTTATTGAAGATGGACATAATATCGATATAATCCGCGTCCTCCTCCGGATGGGCGTTGCCGCTCACCGTCTGGGTAAAGGCGGCAGCGGGATTGGCCGCGCCCGCAGGGGCCGGATTCTCCTGCGCTTTATAGGAACCGTCGGAAACAAAGCCGGTGGCAATGACCGTGACCCGCATTTCGTCGTCCAAGGTCTCGTCCAAAGCCGCGCCCCAGATAATGGTGGCATCCGGATGGGCCGCACGGGAAATCATGGAGGAAGCCATTTCCACATCCTCCAGATCGATATCCGCCGACGCGGTGACGTTGATGATCACGCCCCGGGCGCCGTCGATGGTGGTTTCCAGCAGCGGGCTGGCGATGGCGGCCTCCGCCGCCATCTGGGCCTTATCCTTACCGCCGGCGCTGCCGATGCCCATATGGGCATAGCCGGCATCCTTCATGATGGCGGTCACATCCGCAAAGTCCAGGTTGACGAGGCCGGGAACCTTGATAAGCTGGGAGATGCTCTGTACGCCCTGACGGAGGACGTCGTCCGCCACCTCAAAGGCGTTCACCAGGGTGATCCGCTGCTCGCTGACCATTTTCAGCCGTTCGTTGGGGATAACCACCAGGCTGTCCACATGCTCCCGGAGATTGGTGATGCCGTTCTCCGCCTGCTCCATCCGCCGCCGCCCCTCAAACGCGAAAGGCTTGGTGACGATGCCCACCGTCAGAATTCCCAGGTCCCGCGCGATCTCCGCCACCACCGGCGCGGCGCCGGTGCCGGTGCCGCCGCCCATACCAGCGGTGATGAAAACCATATCCGTCCCCTTCAGGGCGGCCGTGATTTCCTCCCGGCTTTCCTCGGCGGCCCGCTGCCCCTTTTCCGGGTTGGCGCCCGCGCCCATACCGTGGGTGAGCTTCTCTCCGATCTGGATCTTCTGGGTGGCCTGAGAGAGATACAAAGCCTGCCGGTCGGTGTTGATGGATACGAATTCCACGCCCTGAACGCCGGACCGGGCCATGCGGTTGATGGCGTTGCCGCCGCCGCCGCCCACACCGACCACCTTTATCTGCACGCCGTCGACGAAATCACTGTCAAACTGAAACCCCATGTAAACTTCCTCCCAGCTTTTATTTCCTAGCCACTCAGCTTATACTCCGGATTATGCGCGGCGCCGCCGCAGAATCAAACTTTCCTTTTTATTTTACCACGGGGAAAATTGAAATTCAACAGGAAAGCGGGATGAAAATGCCGCATTTACAGAGAAAATTAAAATTTCTCGACAAAAACCCCAATATATGGGGGATCATGCTGCCGGAGCGGTGGGTTCTGCAGCGGTGGGCGCCGTGGTGCCGGCGCCGTTGCCGGTTGGCTGGGTGGTTTCCGTTGCCGGCGGCGCGGTGGTGAGCAGCTCCTGCGGCGTGTACACCGCCATGTCGTTGTCGGATTTCTCATCCGAATAGGAGCGCAGATCCAACACTCCCTGCGTCAGGGTCCCATGCCCCTCCAGCACCAGCGGAAGGGTGGTGGACACCACCGCGATTTTATGAGGCAAGTTGGTTTCATTCCCCAAAGCGACGGTGACGCGGTTGTTCCAGTTCAGCCGGATATCGCTTTTGTCGGTCATATCGATCTCCACAATCCCCGTGGTCAGATCCATGCGCCTGCCGTCCGACTTGGCGGCCGCGGCCGTCTCCTCAAAGGCTTTCAGCAGCGTTTCCACAATGCCCATGCTGCGCTCATCCATCGCCTCGCCGCCCAGCGCGCACGTTTCCGGCGTCACTCCCTTAAAATAAAGGTACCGGGGAGGACGGTCGGATTCCACAGGCAGCGCCTCCACCGCCCTGCCGTTGGCGCCCACCACATACCAGTAGCCTTCGGCATAACGGGCCCCCAGCACCTCCGTTTCCCGCACCTGTATGGTCACGGTATCAAAGGAGGAATTGCCGATGTCTATGTAATCGATATAGGGAAAAGCCTCCCGTATCTTTTCGCTGGCTTTTCGCTTATCGACGGAGAATACGCTCTGCCCCACCTTAATGCCGCTCACACCGATGATCGCTTCCCGGGAATACCGGGTGTCCCCCACCACCTCCACGGATTTGACGGCAAAAACCGCGGGTTGGTCGTTCGAAGAGGAACCGGGCATAAACAGCAGCATGAAAACCGTGGCGCCGCCCAGCACCAGAATCGCAACAAAAAGCGTCACCACCAGATGAAACCGGCTGATGCGTCTCCGCTTCCGCTTTGCCGCCGGATCTGATTTTTTAACAGCCGTTCTTTTTTTCATGCCGCACCTCCTTTTTCATTCCTTTCCGGACAAGGTCCGGGTGCAACCGCCTATGTCAACCGCTGTACCGCGGCTCCCGCTGCGCGGAGACCCGCTTCCAGCCCTTCATATCCTCTGTCGAGATGGTGGATCTCGGTAACGGTCGTTATCCCTTCTGCAGCCAACCCCGCTATAACCAGGGCGGCCCCGCCGCGCAGATCGGTGCATTCCACCTGAGCGCCGGACAGCACGGGGATTCCCTCCACCACTGCCACGCGGCCCTCCACCTTGATCCGCGCTCCCAGGCGCAGCAGCTCTCCGGCGTGCTTGTACCTGTTTTCAAAGATATTCTCGATGAACACGCTGGTGCCGTCCGCCACGCAGGCCATGGCCATGACAGGGGCTTGGGCGTCGGTGGGAAAACCTGGATAGGGCATGGTCCGCACCGATTTGATCCGACGCAGCCGGGCCGGGGCGCTGATGAGAATTTCCTTCTCCCACTGGGAAATCTGGCAGCCCGCCTCTTCAAAAGCCGGCAGGATTCCCGCCAGATGGATGGGCTCCACTTCCTTGAGGAACAGGGAACCGCCGGTGACGGCGGCCGCCGCCATATAGGTGGCCGCCTCGATCCTGTCCGGGATCACCCGGTGACGGCAGCCCGCCAGACGGTCCACCCCCTCGATGAGGATGCAGCCTTCTCCCTGGCCGGTTATCCGGGCGCCGCAGGCGTTGAGGTAGCCGCAAAGATCCACGATCTCCGGCTCCCGGGCGGCGTTGACGATCTCCGTGGTCCCCTGGGCCAGCACGGCGGCCAGCAGCACGTTTTCCGTGGCCCCCACGCTGGGGAAGGCCAAGGTGATGGTGGTCCCCGTCAGCCGTCCCTTCACGCGGCAGTTGAGCCGGCCCCGCTCCTCCTCGATCTCCACGCCCAGCTTGCGCAGAGCGGCCAGATGCAGGTCGATGGGCCGGGGGCCCAGCTCGCACCCACCGGGAAAGGTCAGGTGCGCCTCGCCCGTCCTGGCGGCAATCGCCCCCAGGAAAACGATGGAGGAGCGCATCTCCCGCATCAGCCGATCGGGCACGTCATTCCGACAAAGGCCGGCGGTATCCACCGTGACACAGCCGTCCGCCTGCTCCACCCGGCAGCCGAGATACCGCAGAATCGCGGCGGAAGCCTCCACATCGGACAAAGCCGGACAGTTGGTGATCTCGCTGGCGCCGTCCGCCAGCAGGGTAGCGGCCAGAATCGGCAGGGCGCTGTTTTTCGCCCCGTGAACCGTCACCGCTCCGCTGAGTTTATGTAACCCTTCAATCGTCAGCCTTTCCATATCACGCACCCTTTCATCCATTGAAAAGGCGACCCGGCGGCATTGAAGCGCCGGATAATCGCCCGCAAACCATCGTATGCGGGCGGAAGAAGGGGCGTTCATGACGGTAAGACTGCGCAAGCGTCATTTTTTGGCGGAAGCTGTCTGCAAAGTCTGCTCCACCACCCGGTAAATCCGTTCATCGGCGTCGAGAATAGCCGTTTTTTGCGCATTCTCCCCCATCTCCCGCAAGGCGGAGGGGGAAAACACGATTTTCTGGACGGCGTCCCACAGCGCATCGGAGGAAAGCTCCTTTTCCTGCATACACACCGCCGCCCCACGGCGAACCAGCGCCATGGCGTTATGGTACTGATGATTTTCCGCCACATTGGGGGAAGGGATCAGGATGGAGGGCTTTCCCGCCGCTGGCAGCTCGCTGAGGGTCATGGCGCCGCAGCGGCAGATCACCAGGTCGGCCGCGGCCATGCAGCGGGGCATGTCGTCGATATATTCTCGCACATGGATTCCCTCTTTGTCAAGGGGGACGCCCCGCTCCGCCATCAGGGCGCGGAAGGCCTCCCAGCCCGCCTTGCCTGTGCCGTGGATATGCTGAAGCTTTCCCTGGCGATGGCTCCGGGCCAGCACGTCGGCCATGGCGTCGTTGATCCGCCCCGCCCCCAGGCTGCCGCCGAAGGACAGAATCAGCGGACGGTCGTCCACCCCCAGTTCCTCTCTGGCGCGTTCCCTGGCCGCCGCGTCCATCCGGCGGAAGGCGGGACGCAGGGGATTGCCCGTCACCACCGTACGGCAGCCCTCCGGCAGATATTTCTTCGCCGACTCGTCGCAGAGCATCACGGCGGAGGCCACCTTGGCCAGCATCTTCACCGTGACGCCGGGATAGGCGTTGGATTCGTGGACCAGCACCGGGATCCCCATGGCCGCCGCCTTGCGCAGGATGGGACCGCTGACATAGCCGCCGGTGCCGATAGCGATATCCGGCCGGAACTCCTTGAGAATACGGACGCAGGCGCCGCCCGCCGTTACCGCATGGACGGCCGCCGATACGTTCCGACCTATGTTCTTCAGACTCAGCCGCCGCTGGAAGCCGCGGACGTCCACCGTTTTGATGGGATACCCTGCGGCGGGCACCAGGGTGGTTTCCATCCGCCCCTTGGCTCCCACGAACAGAATCTCCGCGTCGGGATTTTTCTCCTTGATCGTGTCGGCGATGGCCAGGGCGGGATTGATGTGCCCCGCCGTGCCTCCGCCGGTCATCAGTACACGCAACGCTTCCTCCTCCTTTTGACCGCTCTTCTCAGAATATGGCGCAAAGGGCGGACCTTCGTCCGCCCCGCAACGGGATCGTATAGCGGCGCAACGGCTCCTCAACCGCCGGAGGGTGCCGCCCGCAAGCTTCCCTACGTCTTTTCCGATTTGACGCCTCTGGATACCGACAGCACCACGCCCATCTGCGCCAGCAGCATGACCAGGGAGGTGCCTCCATAGCTGAAAAACGGCAGGCTGATGCCCGTGTTGGGCATGATGTTGGTCACAACAGCCATGTTCATGACCACCTGCACCCCGATCTGGGCCGTCAGCCCGATGGCGAGCATGGAACCGAATTTATCCGGCGCCTTCATCCCGATGGTGAAGCCCCGCCATACCAGCAGCGCGAACAGAATAACGATCAGCGCCGCCCCTACGAAGCCCAGCTCCTCGCAGACGATGGAGAAGATGAAGTCGTTCTGCGGTTCGGGCAGGAACAGATGCTTCTGCCGGGAATTGCCCAGTCCCTGCCCCATCAGGCCGCCCGAACCGATGGCGTATAGGGACTGCACCGTCTGCCATGCCAGGTCCCGGCCGGAGAGCCCCCCCTCATACACCTTATCGCTGACATATACCTCCAGGGGATTGAGCCATACCTCGATCCGGTCCTGCTCATACCCCAGGACGAATACCATCAGGAATACGGCAGCCACCCCCAGGAGGATGGTGAGCACCAGATACAGCGTCTTGGTCCCGCCCACAAACATCATGATAATGCCGATGGCCAGCAGCAGCATGGTGCCGGACAGATGGGGCTCCTGGAACACCAGGCCGCACACCACCAGCAGGATCATCATAAAGGGCAGATAGCCCCGGGTGAAGGTGTTCATCTTTTTGTGATTGAGGGAGATTAGATGGGCGAACAACAGGATCAGCCCGAATTTCGCCACCTCCGACGGCTGGAACTGCCCCAGGCCGGGCAGCCGGATCCAGCGGTGGATGCCGGTGGAGCTGGGCAGAAACAGCACCACCACCAACAGGATGAGGGAAATCCCCATAATAGGCAGCGCGAAATGATGCAGCACATGGTAATCGACGGTGGAAATGACCAGCATGGCCACCACGCCCAGCAGGGCGAAAACCAGTTGCCGCTTGATGTACAGATAGCTGTCCCCGTTCTTATAAAAGGAATAAACATAGCTGGCGGAATACAAGCTGATAAGTCCCACCACCAGCAGAATCATCAGCAGGATGAACATCGGCATATCGAAGCCGTTGGCGACAGAAAACAACCGGAATTTTTTCTTTTGCTTCGGCTGCTGAGACGCGGCCTTAACCTTGGCGCCGGACTGGGACACGGCCATGCTCACTCCTCCTTCTTCCTTGCTGTGTAAAATGCTGGGGCATCCACGCTGCGTCGGTCTTTACAGTATACGGCAATCGCCGGGGAATATGCATGAGCCCCCGGGATTTACAGCAGCAGCCCCGCTGCCAGACAGCCCGCCAGCGCCAGCAGAGAAAAGACCACCACGATCTTGTTTTCGCTCCAGCCGGACATCTCGAAATGATGATGGAGGGGAGCCATTTTGAAAAGCCGCTTGCCGTGGGTCAGCTTGAAATAACCCACCTGCAAGATGTCGGAAAGCGTCTCCAGAATATACACAATACCCGCCGGGATCAGCAGCAGCGGCTGGTTTATACCGAAAGCCAAGGCGCACAGCACGCCGCCGATGAACAGGGAGCCTGTATCCCCCATGAAAACCTTGGCCGGGTGAAGATTCCACAGCAGGAAGCCCGCCAGCGCCCCCGCCATGGCCGCCGCCGTCAGGCCCTGGGCGAAATAGCCGGTGATTCCCGCCGCCACCAGGAAAAAGAGGGCGACTATAAAGCTCACCGTGCCGCACAGGCCGTCGATGCCGTCGGTCAGGTTGGTGGCGTTGGTGGCGGCCACCACCACGAACATACAGAAGGGGATGAACCACAGGCCGAAATCCACCTCGCCCACAAAGGGCACCTCAATGGCGGTGCCGCCCGCCAGATAAAGGGATAAAGCGTACCCCGCCGCCACCAACAACTGGGCGAACATTTTTTGCCCGCTGGTGAGGCCCAGGTTCCGCTTTTTCACCACCTTGATGTAATCATCCATAAAACCGATGCCGCCGCAGCAGAGAGCCATCAGCACGCCCGCCACCAGACGAGTCAGCAATAGTTGATTGACCCCCTCCTCCACGCGGAAAATCTTG
>CAKTTT010000091.1 GCA_934615635.1 uncultured Eubacteriales bacterium
GAAATTTTCTGCCGCCACCGCGATATCGATGATCGGCTTCGCCTTTATGGAGGGGACCGCGGTACTGCCGACATGCTGGAACTCCCTGGCGGCGGGGCCCAGGATCCTCTTCAGGCGGGAAATCGTATTCTGCGCTTCCGTTTCCCACTCCTGCTCGTGGGGGACCACCCGTACGGTCCCCCGTTTTAATCCTATCATGTTGGGACTCCATCCTCTTATATAGAAGTGTAGAAGTGGCGGCGGGCAAACGGCGCCCTTTTTTCCATCCCTCTCCGATACCCCCCGATAAGCCCATCCTGCCGGGGCAAGATTCTCTTATGACCTCCTGCGCGCCCCCGCGCCGGAATAGGTTCACGGCTCCGTCCCGTATCGCCGCGGCGCGGCCACGGGGGAGCCGGCGAACAGAAGCCGCAACCCCTTCTCATCGGCATTCCGGCCTTGTTTCCGCTGCAGAATCACCGCAGGCGAAGACTTTCCGGCTCACGGGGCCTCCGGAGGCGGCAGCCTAGGCCCCCGGGACTTCCTCCGGCGCGGATTTTCCGGCTCCCTCCGTCACCCTATCCGCCAGGGCGGCGAATTGTTCCAGCGTAAGCTGCTCTGCCCGCAATCCGGGATCCATCCCGGCCGCCCGCAGCGCCGCCTCCGCCTCGGTCTTGGATAAGCCCGCCCCGGTCAGGGAGTTGGCGAGGGTTTTCCGCCTCTGCCCAAAGGCGGCGCGTATCAGCCGGAAGAGACACGCCTCATCCTTTACCCGGCAGGGCGGCTCCCGCCGGATTTGAAGCTGCATCACGACGCTGTCCACCTTGGGGGCGGGAAGGAAGCTGCCCCTGGAAACCGGAAACAGGATCTTCGCCTCCGCATAATATTGTACCGCCAGCGTCACCGCGCCACATTCTCTGCTTCCAGGCCGGGCGCAGAGGCGCTGCGCCGCCTCCTTCTGCACCAACACCGTGATGGTCGTGAAGGGCAAGCGGCTCTCCAGCAGCCCCATGATAATGGGGGAGGTGATGTAATAGGGGAGATTGGCGCACACCGCCACCGGCATATCCCGGAACTCCTCTTTGAGCAGCGCGGCCAGGTCCAGCTTCATCACGTCGCCGTGAACCACCTTCACCCGCCCGGCGTCCCGCAGGGTTTCCTCCAGCACCGGCAGCAGCCGTTGATCCAGCTCCACTGCCACGACCTTGCCCGCCCGGGTGGCCAGCTCCCGGGTCAGCACCCCGATCCCCGGCCCGATCTCCAGCACCCCGGAGGCGGGACCGACGCCGGATGCCTCCGCCATACGGGGGCAAACCGTGGGGTTGATGAGAAAATTCTGCCCCAAAGCCTTGGAAAAGCGAAAGCCATAGCGATCCAGCAGCGACCGGACCGCGCCGACGTCCGTCAGGTTTTCCACATCGCCCCACCTCCTTGTTGAATGTTTCAGCCTCTCAAATTATAACACCAAACCGCCCGGGAGGCAACGGGCCGAAAAAAGGCAAAACGCCCAGCCCCGCCGTATTGCCGGATAGGGCCGCGGCCGCTTCATGCCGCCCTATCCGGCGCACGCCGCCGTCCGCTTAAAACCAGTGAGAATCCAGGCGGCAGGAGGCTCTGCCCCATGAAACTCTCGACGCTTGTTCCACTCTCCAAACGGGAAAGCCCTCGTTCCCATTGTTCCGTATATCATGCGGGAAACCCGGCCCTTTTTTCATGCCGGAGAACACCGCGGTTCTGTCGGCTTCCCGCCGCTCCGACGTATACACGCCGCATCGTCATGAGGGAGGCGCTGGGATGCTAAAGTTTTAAACTATACGTATAATACTCTGTGATTTTGCTGATTGGATTCTCCCGAAATATACCCCGATTTCGTCGGAAACGCCGCTCTTCCGGCACGGAAAGCGGCTTCCTGCCGCCAAAGCCAGCAAAAGGGCTGTCCCGTCCGGCAGGACAGCCCTTTTCTGGGTTGATCATCGGCCTTTATTCTTCGTCCGGCGCTTCCACAGGTCCCGCTGCTTCCGCCGTTTCTGTCGGAGGCGCTTCCGCCCCCTCGTCAGCCTGCGGGCCTTCGTCCTCGCCGTCTATTTCTTCCTCGTGAGCGGCCCGGGCCACCGAAACGATCCGGCATCCCTCTTCCATCCGCATCACCCGCACGCCCTTGGAGGGCCGCCGGCACAGCCGGACTTCCGCCGCGCGCATCCGGATGATGATGCCGTCGGAGGAGATCAAGATGATGTCGTCATCCATATCCACCACCTTGATGCCGGCGACATTGCCGAACTCCTCGGTGTGGTAGTTGGTCAGGCCCTTGCCGCCCCGGGACTGGATGCGGTAGTCGCTCAACTCACTGAGCCGGCCGTAGCCCGTCTCGGTGACGGTCAGCAGCAGGCCGCCCTCCCGGCAGACGGACATGCCCGCCACCTCGTCGCCCTCAGCCAGGGTCAGCGCCTTGACGCCCCGGGCGGTACGCCCCACCACGCGGGCGTCGTTTTCATCAAAGCAGATCGCCATGCCCTTCCGGGTGGCAACGAGCAGCTTCTGATAACCGTCGGTGAGCCGCACCCAGGCCAGCTCGTCCCCTTCGTCCAGATCGATGGCGATAAGCCCGTTTTTACGGGCGTTGGAATAGGCGTTCAGCCGGGTGCGCTTGATGATGCCCGCCCGGGTGACCATGCACAGATAGCGGTCGTCCTCGAACTCCGACACCCGGATCATGGCGGTGACCTTTTCCTCCGGCGCCAGGGGCAGGAGGTTGACGATGTTCATCCCCTTGGAGGTACGGCTCCCCTCCGGCACCTCGTAGCATTTGAGCCGGTAAACCCGGCCGCTGGAGGTGAAGAACATCACATAATCGTGGCTGGAACAGAGGAACATGGTTTCGGTGACATCCTCGTCCCGCGTGGCCATGCCCATAATGCCCCGGCCGCCCCGCCGCTGGGTCTTATACACGTCGGCGGCCTGCCGCTTGATATAGCCGAACCGGGTCAGGGTGAGGACGCATTCCTCCACCGGGATCAGGTCCTCGATATCCACCTCGCCGGACACGGCAGAGATGTCGGTACGGCGCTCGTCGCCGTATTTATCCCGCATTTTCAGGCATTCTTCCTTGACAATCGCCTTGATCTTGTTCTCATCCGCCAAAATGGCCTGCAGCTCCGCGATCCGGGCCTGCAGCGCGGCCAATTCGTCCTCGATCTTCTGCCGCTCCAAGCCGGAGAGCTGCCCCAGCCGCATCTGCACAATGGCCTGGGCCTGCACGTCGTCGAAGCCGAACCGCTCCATCAGCCGTTCCTTGGAGGCGGGCACGTCGGGGGAGGAGCGGATGATGCCGATTACCTCGTCAATGAAATCCACCGCGACCTTGAGGGCCTCCCAGATATGCGCGCGCTCCTGCGCCTTGCGCAGGTCGAACCGGGTGCGGCGGGTGATGACCTCGCACTGGAACTTGATGTATTCCTCCAGCATCTGCTTCAGGGTGAGCACCCGGGGCACGCCGCCCACCAGGGCCAGCATGATCACGCCGAAGGTGATCTGCATCTGGGTGAAGGCGAAAAGCTGGTTGAGAACCACCTGAGGATTGGCGTCCTTTTTCAGATCGATGACCACCCGCATCCCTTCCCGGGAGGAGTGATCCACCACATCGTGGATGCCTTCGATCCGCTTTTCATCCGCCAGCTCGATGATGGATTTCACCAGGTTGAGCTTGTTTACCTGATACGGGATCTCGGAGATCACGATCCGATACCGGCCGTTTCCATGTTCCTCGATATCCGTCCTGGCGCGGACGATCACCCGGCCGCGGCCGGTGGCGTAGGCCGCCCGGATGCCCGCGTGGCCCATGATGACGCCGCCGGTGGGGAAGTCCGGCCCCTTGATGCAATCCATAATCTCCGGAAGCTCCGCATCCGGATGATCGATGAGCAGGCAGATGGCGTCCACCACCTCGCAGAGGTTGTGGGGCGGGATATTGGTGGCCATACCCACCGCGATGCCGGTGGAGCCGTTGACCAACAGGTTGGGGAACCGGGAGGGCAGCACCACCGGCTCCTTGAGACGGTCGTCGTAGTTCGGGGCGAAATCCACCGTCTCCTTCTCGATATCCGCCAGCATATCCAGCGTCATCTTGCTCATCCGGGCCTCGGTGTAGCGGTAGGCCGCGGCGGGATGCCCGTCGATGGAACCGAAGTTTCCGTGTCCGTCCACCAGGGGATACCGCAGGGAAAAATCCTGGGCCAGCCGGACCATGGCGTCGTAGACGGAGGCATCGCCGTGAGGATGGTAGCGGCCCAGCACGGTGCCCACCGTGTCGGCGCACTTGCGGTACGCCTTATCCGGGGTCAGATTGTTTTCATGCATGGTATACAGGATGCGGCGATGAACGGGCTTGAGCCCATCCCGCACATCCGGCAGAGCGCGGGCGACGATGACCGACATGGAGTAATCCAGGAAACTCTTCTTCATTTCCTTCTCCAGGTCGACCGGTATCACCTTCGCCGGTAAATTCCGTTCTTCTTCCATTCTCCGTCAAGCCTTTCCGTGCCTGTCCAAGCGGCACATAGATTTTATTGTGTATCCGTCCCCGCCCGTCCGTCCAGACCCAGCGCGGCTTTTAACGCCGCCGGATCCGGGACCTCCGTCCAACGGATGAGCCCGCCGCCGTAGGGGGTTTTCAGTTCCACACCCTCGGCGCGCAGCCGCTTCCTGATGAAAGCATGGGGGACGAAAACCGTCCCGCCCGCCAGACGGCGGGCCATGCCGTCCCGGGTAAAGGCATAGGCCACTTCCCGGGCGCTTTCCGGCCGTTTATCCCGCCTGGCCAGGGAGAGCAGCGCGAGGATCGCCACCGTTAGCAGCAAGCCGCCGCCCCAGCAGATCAGCGCGAACAAGAGGATATCCGCCGTAAAGCTGACGGTGATCGCATAATTGGCCGCCAGATAGGCCCCCAGAATGGTGAGCAGGGGGGTCAGTATGGGCAGCATCCGCCCCAAACCAGCGCGGATATCCCCGCCGATGGAGCCGGCCGGCTGATGCGTGCGCACCACCGCCTTCACCTCGTCCTCGTTGCGGATCACCGGCAGCGGCAGGGGGAAGGGGGCGCGGGGAACAAAAGGCTCCTTCGTCCGGCGGCAACCCGGGGCCACGCGCTGCAACAGCAGATGATAAAGGGTCCGCCCCTCCTCAGGGGTCAGATCCTCCGCCCGCCAGACCACGGTGGCGCCCGGCCCCACCAGGGCCAGCATATCCGCCATCTCCCAAAGAAGGGCGGAGGCAAGGGGCACCACGCTGCTCCCCCTCATGGTGACCGCCTGAACCCGGTCGTGATACAGCTCCAACACGGCCTCTCCGTTTCCCGCCGCCTCTGCGCAGGCATACGCCTCCCGCACGGCGCGGCTGCGGCGGGCGGCCCGCCGGGCCGCCAGAAGGATCCCCGCCGCCTCGGAAGCCGCCGTGAGAGCGATGGTGAGGACAAAGCCCTCGATCTCATAGGGATAGGCCAGCAAAATGGCGATAACCCCCAGCATCACCGTGAGAATGAGCACCACCACAAGGGCGGCGGTGAGCAGCCCGGAACCCAGCTTGTTCAGCCGCTTATACTGCGGGAAGGTCACCCGCCGGGAGGCGGAGACAAACAAGGGGCGGGTGGTATCTACCGGCGGCGCATACACCGGCTGCGGCGCGCCATATGCCGGCGGCTGCCCATAAATAGGCGCGCCCGGCGCCTGCGGCGGATACGGGGGTTGGAACCCGATCTGATAAGGCGGCTGACCGCCCGACGGATAGCCTGGCGTTTGGGCAGGCGGAAATCCCGGTTGCAATCCCGGCCCTCCCCGACCGTAAATGCCGCCGGCAGCCGGCGGCATCGGCTGGCCATAAGGCGGCGCGCCGGACGGGTTAGGCGGAGCCGGGGGCGGGGGCGCGAAGGAGGAGGGCGGTACATGGGGCGCGTTGGCCGGGCCGTTATCATATGCCCTCGTTACCGGCTGGCCCTGCACATAGCTCTCCCTATAGGGACTCGCACCATAGGGCGGCTGATAGGGCGGCGCATTGGGTACGTAACCGCCAGCCGGCGGATAATAGGCGGTCGCCTGCGGCGCCGCTCCCGGCTCCGCCGTACTCTGCCCTTGTCCGGGCTGGGGAGATGGCCCCGTCGGCTCCTGCGGATGGGCCGCGTCCCTATTCTGCTGTTCTGGATATGCCTTCCAATCCATACCGTTTCCCCCGCTTTCCATCGTGTTTTCTCTTTCTCAGCCGCTCACCGGTCATTTCCGGCCGCGGTCGGTTGTGATCAAATGCTTGTCTGCGATCTTCCGGAGAGCTTCCATATCGGGTATACATCGCTTGGGTATCCGGATGAACAGCTCCTTGGCGATGAATTCCACACAATCCGGCCGGGCCACCGCCCGCCGTACCGCTTTCCAGGGCAGCCGCCGCTCTTCCCCGTCCCGGCTGCGCAGGACGAGCCCCTCGTCGGTCAGGGTAAGCTGCAGGAACCGCTCCTTCTCCCCGGTCGCGGCCGCCATTCTTTTGGCGCGCAGACGGCCGCCTTCCACCACCGACAGATAAAACCCCACCACAACAAAAACGGTGATCGCCAGTCCCCACAAAGGACCTGCCATAACCGCTCCCAACACCCCGACCACCAGGGACAGCAGCCCGATATAGGGCAGCCGCTTGAGAAAGGTACGCAGTGCCCGGTCGCAGAGCAAAAGGGTGAATTCCCGGATGGTGTAGGGAATATCCAGCGTCAGGAGCGCGGCCGATCCGCCGGGTGAGGATTCCGTTTCTGCCGGCGTCCGCCCGGCTCCGGGCTGGAGAGGGGCGAAAATATGTTGGTTTTCCGCACGCAGGGCCCCCTGCAGCCGGGCGGTCACCGCCCGGGCGTTCTCCTGGGAGAGAAAGCGGGCGGGGATCACAATCGCCTTGCTGCCGGGAGAAACAACGATCAGCATATTCCGGCTTCCGATCAGAGTGGCCTTGTCGTCCAGCATAATAGCGGCGATGCTGGAACTTCCTATCTTCCGGATGCGGGTATCCTCCAGATAAACCGACCCCTCATACCGGTATCCCTCCTGAATGGTGCGATCGTAACCTATGCCCGCCGACCGGCGCAGATTTCCCGGCAGGCGTATCAGCGGAACGGCTACCAGCAGCACAAACGCCAGCAGCAGCAAAACCGCCAGCAGATTCGCCCGCCCGTATCGGAGCTTGAGATACACCAGCGCCCCGACGGAAATCAGAATCATGCCGCAGGTGACCAGCAGCAGTTCCCGATAATGACGCAGCAATCCCTTGGCCTTGGCCACCAGCAGACTGAATTCGATGTATTCCTCCCGGCTCAGGTCCACCGGCAGTACAATTTGTGACGCCTCCTCGGGGGAGGCCAAGGTCGCCGGCTCGATATCCTTGTGCAAGGGAACACCTGCTTTCCTTATTCGGCTTTGGGCCGCCGCCATCCGCCTGGATAATCCCGGGGCACCCGCAAGTCCGCCGGCCTCATCGACCGATTTTCTTCTCCGGCGCCTCGCGTTCCAGCAGGGCCAGCAGTCTGTCGTCCTGCTCCTGATCCATCAGCCGCCGAGGGAGCATCACATGGCATTCCCGGCCGAAGGAGAGGCTGTACAGATCGGCGCTCCGCTGCCACCGGGTGAGCATACGCAGCGGCAGAACGCCTTCCATCCGCCCGTTTTTCACCGTCACGCTGTCCCCGGCAAAGGTGATTTGATTCGCCAGGCGCAGCTCCTCTTTTTCGTCGTATTCCCGGGCGGCAGCCGCCCGGTCCAGCATCGGGGCGATCAGGCCGTCGAAGCAGGCCAGAAACAGCCCCAGCAATACCAGACAGCCCGCGGCGAAGGGGGAGAGGGAGATCGCATCCCCGAAAAACAGTCCGGCAATGCCCATGGCGGTGAGCAGCGCCCCCGTCACCGTGGGAAGGGGCAGACGGCGGCTGCGGTTTTCCTGCTCGATCCGGGCGATGGTCTGCATATATTCCTCTCTGGTCAGCAGTACGCTGAACGCCAGGGATTGATCCTTTTCCCGATTCACGCCAATCCCCCTTTCCTCAAAACAGCCAGCTACGCATCACCCGGCGCCGCCGGATGAAGGTCAGCCGCAGAAACTCCAGTATTTCCTCCCGCTTTTCCGGCGGCAGGCACCGTTTAGGAATCACCAACTGCCTCTCCCGGTCCTTGATGAGGATCAGCAGCTCCTGCGTTTCCACACATTCCCGGATCAGGGCGTATTGGTCGTAAAGGGTCAGCGTGGGGGTGACGGTGACCGCGTTATCCGCGTACAGCCGCACCGATGCCGGCTGCATCAGCCCGTCAAAGGCGGCAAAATCCGCCGCCGCCCTTTTGCGCACGCCCCCCGGCTCCACGCCGAAAAAGAGAATCAGCAGCAGCGGGCAGGCCAGACACATCACCACCGGCACCAGAATGGTGGAGGTCGCCTGGAACCAATTCATGGTCAGCAGCCCCACCGCCAGCAACGCCAGGGAAATCACCACGACCATCGGCGCGGAGCGCAGTACGCCGCTGCGGCGGGCGCCGATCAGCGCCGCCGCCACATATTCCTTCTTTTCCAGCTTCACCTCGAAAGCCGCGCGAGGGGGCGTTTCGGTCTGCATGACGTCATCTCCTGTCTGCGGATTTCCGCATAAACCCGGTCCTGTCTTCCGACTTGTTATCGTCCGCCTCCGCTTAACCTGCGGACGGCTTCCCGCCATTGGGCATCATCCGCCGCCGCCCGGCGGGGAAGAAAAAACAACTGCATCCCAGGCAGTTCGCAAATCAGCATATCGTCGAAGACCCGCACCGGAAAGCCCCCGTATGGGAAGGCGGCGTCTCCCTCTTGTCCGAAGGCGATGCCCTCCTCATCCAGCCGAACCACCAGCGTCCTGTCCCCGGCGGCGATTTCCCTCGCCTCATAGCGGAAGCGCAGCGCCGGGACGATCCACAGCACGGCGATCAAGGCGCAGGCCAGCACGGCGATGGTGAGGGAGCCCCATTCCTGCATCCCGCCGCCGAAAAAAGCGATCAAGCAGAAGACCACCACCAGCGCCAGCACCACGGTCTGCACCCAGTCCCGGGTGGGACCGGCCCGGCGGACGCCGCTGCGGCGCAAGCCGTCGTAGATC
>CAKTTT010000092.1 GCA_934615635.1 uncultured Eubacteriales bacterium
GGGATAGAGAAGGGATGGAGGCGGGGTGTACCCTTGGAGGAGGGCGGTTTCCGCTCCTATCAAACGGTCCGATTCTGTGCTGATCTGGGGGCGTAAAAGGCCGGAAGGGCATTTTAGCGGGGAACATCTCCGGTGCGGGAAATGGATTTTTGGCGTCCACTTTTCCGCCGCCGAAAACAGACGCCGACGCTTCATTCCAAGCCTATGCCGACCGTAAAGCCTGCTGGTTAGCGGCCGGGTTGAAGCGCGCGGCTGCTCCGGCGTTCATCCGATGCTCTCCCAATCGGTTCCGGCATTGCCGGAGGCTTGTAGAAGGCTTGCAGAAGTCCTGGAGGGGCCATTACCGGCAATCACCACAAGAGACACGGAAAGCTATCTCCCTTACCTCACTGGTCCCGCCGCCCGTAAACGGACATATCCCCGCTGCCGTTGGCTTTTATACGGCATTGAGTTTTTTATTGGCGTCCCGCTTGGTTCGAGGCTTGGATCGAAAGCTGACGGGAGCCCCCTCCGGCTCCACGGTGGTTTCTGTTACAGAAAAAAACAGCCTGCGGAAGTTTCCGCAGGCTGTTTTCCGTGATTTGGAGACGAGGTTTCGGGGGCAGCCCCGTCAGGGCCGCATCAGCAGGGCGGTAAAGGCCTTGTGGGCCATATACACATCCAGCTTGGAAACCACCTCAAAAGGCGCGTGCATACTCAGCACCGGCACGCCCATATCCACCGTGTCCACATCCAGGTCGGCGATATATTTCGCCACGGTTCCGCCGCCGCCCATATCCACCTTGCCCAGCTCGCCGATCTGCCAGACCACGCCGCTGCCGTCCATCAGCGACCGGATCCGGCCCATCAGCTCGGCGGAGGCGTCGGAGGTGTCAGATTTTCCACGGGAGCCGGTGTACTTGGTCAGCACCACGCCGCGGTTCAGCCAGGCGCAGTTGCGAGGCTCCACCGTATCGGGGTAGATGGGATCCAGGGCGACGTTGACGTCCGCGGAGAGGCAGACGGATTGTTGCAGCACATGACGGCCCTCCTCGCCAAAGGCGGCGGCGATATCCGCGATGAAATATTTCAGGAAGGCGGACTGCATACCGGTGTTGCCCTCGGAGCCGATTTCCTCCTTGTCCGCCAAAATGGTCACGGCGGTATAGGCGGGGCGGTCGGCCTCCAGAATGGCGGTCAGGGCGGGATAAGCGCAGACACGATCGTCGTGGCCGTAGCCCCCGATCATGCTGCGGTCGAAGCCCAGATCCCGGGCCTTGAAGGCGGGAACCGCCTCCAGCTCGGCGGAGAGGAAATCCGCCTCCACCATGCCGTATTTTTCGTGGAGCAGCTTGAGGATGTTCAGCTTCACCAGCTCGCTGCCCTTGTCGTCCTTGAAGGGGCGGGAGCCCACCAGGATGTTCAGATCCTCCCCCTTGATCACCTCGGTGGCGGGGCGCTTCATCTGTTCGGTGCCCAGATGGGGCAGCAGGTCGGTGACGCAGAATACCGGTTCGCCTTCCTCCTCGCCTATGCGGATCTCCACCCGGGTGCCATCCTTCCGGACGATAACGCCGTGCAGAGCCAAAGGCATGGCGGTCCACTGGTATTTCTTGATCCCGCCGTAATAATGGGTGTCCAGATAAGCTAAGTTGTGGTCCTCATACAGGGGGTTGGGCTTCATGTCCAGCCGGGGGGAATCGATGTGGGCGGCGGCGATGGAAACGCCCTCGGCGATGGGCTTGGCGCCGATAACGGCCAGCAGCAGGGCCTTGCCCCGGTTGCTGTAGTACACCTTGTCGCCCGCTTTCAGCGGCTTGTGGCGGTCAAAGGGGACGAACCCCGCTTCCTCCGCTTGACGGATCGCTTCCGCCACCGCTTCCCGCTCGGTTTTCGCCCTGTCCAGAAAGGCCTTGTACCTTTCGCAGTAGTCGTCCGCCTGGCGGATGGCCGCGTCGTCCAGCACCTTCCAGGCTTCCTCGGGCTTGTAACACAGCTCCGCCGCCAGCTTTTCCGCCGCGCTTTTTTCTTCTGTCATGATATGTCCTCCTATTTCTTGATGATGCAGATACAGTATTATGGGATCTGGTAGAGCTCCTGATACATCTCCTGTGCTTGTTGGATTTTCCGGCCATAGGCGGCGGTTTCGGGAAAGGGGATCTCCCGCAGGGTCACGCCGTCGTCGGAGTAGCGGGAATCGGCCAGCCAGCCTTTGACCCGGCCCTGTCCGGCGTTATAGGCCGCCAGGGCGGTATCCCGGTCGCCGAACTGCTGGTCCAGCAGATACAGCACAAAAGCGCCGTAATGGATGTTGGTTTCGGGATCAAACAGCCGGTCGGGAGGCAGAGGGGACTCGATACCGGCCCGCTGCTGCGCCCAGGCAAAGGTGTCGTCCGTGAGCTGCATCAGGCCCTTGGCGTCCGCCACGGATACCGCCTCGGGATCAAATCCGCTTTCGGTGTAAATCATGGCGAAAAGCAGGGAGGGCTCAAAATCGTATTCCTCCGCGGCCCGGTTGACGAAGGCGGCGTATTTCAGCGGATACACCGTTTCCATGTACCGCCGATAGCCCTGGCGCAGCAGTACGCCCGCCAAGGCGAGGATGGCCAGCAGGATCAGCGCCTCCGCCAGAACCAGCGGCGCGGATCGCCTTTTCTCCCCCGTCTTGAGGGTCGCCCTCCTCTCCGGCTCAGTCACGGGTCCACTCCCGGACTTGGTCGGCCAGAGCGTTGGCCTGCCGGCGCAGCTCCTCCAAATCGCCGTCGTTGCGGATCACCCGGGAAGCCTTGGAGACATAGAATTCCTCCTCCTGCTGGGCGGCCATCCGGGCCTCCGCCTGCTTTTCCGTCAGCTGATCCCGTTCCATGATCCGCCGGAGACGGCGCTGACGGGGCGCCACTACCGCCACGGTTACATCGCAGATATTGTCCATGCCGCTCTCAAACAGCAGCGGGGCATCCAGCACCGCCACCGGCTCCCGGATCTGCTCCAACTGCATTAGTATTCTCTTGGTGAGGTCGATAATATACGGATGGGTGATGGAATTGAGCAGCCGGGTATCCTCCGGCGTGGCGAAGGCGCGCCGCGCTAGCTGCCGCCGGTTCAGGCTGCCGTCCTCGTGGAGGATGTCGTCGGAGAATTCCCGCACCAGCTCCTTTAAGCAGGCGGAACCCGGCTCCACCACCCGGCGAGCCAGCTCATCCGCGTCGATAACGGGGATATGGCGATCCGCCAGTATCCGGGAAACCTCGCTTTTGCCCGAGCCTGTGGGGCCTGTCAATCCGATTAAAAATACTTTATCCGTCAAGCTCAATCACCTCGAATGCGGCCGCGCGAAGCAGCCGGTTATATACAGCCAGCCCGATGCCATCCGGCGCGGGACAGGCGGCGTAGACTTTTTTGGCGCCGATTTCATCCAGCCGGCGCAGCGCGTCGAACACCTGCCGGGCCTGGGCGGCGTGATCCTCCCGGCCGCCATAGGCGACCGCCGGCGGGGAAAGCCCCTGTGCCTCCCCGTCAAAGCAGAGGGCGGCCAGGCCCTCCGGCTCCTCCGCCGCTCTTGCGGCCAGAAAGCGGGCGTAGGCCTCCGGGGATCCCTTTACCAGGATCACCCGCGCCTTGGGGGCGTAATGCTTGTATTTCATCCCGGGAGAAGCGGCCCGCTCCCCCTCCCGCAGCCGGCCGGTGACGGCGGCGTCCACCTCCACCGGCCCCGCGACCTCTTCCAGCATGGGAAGGGTGACGCCGCCGGGCCGCAGCAGCCGCGGGCGGCCGCCGCTGAGATCCACCACGGTGGATTCCACCCCCACGCTGCAGGGGCCGCCGTCCACCACAGCGGCGATACGCCCCTCCATATCCTCCAGCACCCGGGCGGCGGTGGTGGGGCTGGGGCTGCCGGAGCGGTTGGCCGACGGCGCGGCCAGCGGCCGTCCACATGCGGCGATGATGGTCCTGGCCGCCGGGTGGGAGGGCATACGCACCGCGACTGTATCCAGTCCGGCGCTGACTTCATCGGGAATCCGCCCCGACCGGGGCAGGATCATCGTCAGCGGACCCGGCCAATAGGCCGCCGCCAGCGCCTGGGCGGCGGCGGGGATTCCAGCTACCAGCGGCGCCCACTCCTCATAATAAGCGATGTGGACGATAAGGGGATTATCCTGCGGCCGGCCCTTGGCGGCGAAAATAGCCGCCACCGCGTCGCCGTTGAGGGCGTCGGCGGCCAGGCCGTAAACCGTTTCGGTGGGAATGGCGACCAGTCTTCCTGCGCGCAGCAGCTCCGCCGCCCGGGCGACGTCTCCGGGGGAATCGGTGAGGCGCAGGGTGATTTCCTTGTTCGAATCCTTCATAGGCAGACAGTCTTTCTTTATAGATATGCGGGCGCGCAGGCCTTTAGGCATTCTCGCCCGTCCCCAGCTTTTGGGCCCGGTCGGCGGTGATCAGGGCGTCGATGATCTCATCCAGATCCCCGTTCATGATATCGTCGATTTTATAAAGGGTGAGGCCGATGCGGTGGTCGGTGACCCGGCCTTGGGGGAAATTGTAGGTGCGTATACGCTCGCTCCGGTCGCCGGTGCCCACCTGGGAACGGCGGTCGGCGGCCACGGCAGATTGCTGTGCCTCCCGCTTTTGCTCCAGCAGCCGGGTGCGGAGCACCCGCATGGCCTTGTCCTTGTTTTTGTACTGGCTCCGCTCGTCCTGACATTCCACCACCATGCCGGTGGGCAGGTGGGTGATCCGGATGGCGGATTCGGTTTTGTTGATATGCTGGCCGCCGGCGCCGCTGGAGCGGAAGGTATCGATTTGTAAATCCGCGGGATTGATATCGATTTCCACATCCTCCGCCTCGGGCAGCACCGCCACGGTGGCGGTGGAGGTATGGATGCGCCCGCCCGCCTCGGTTTCGGGCACCCGCTGCACCCGGTGGACGCCGCTTTCAAATTTCAGGCGACTGTAGGCACCCTCGCCGGTGACCATAAAGCTGATCTCCTTATAGCCGCCCAGCTCGGTTTCATTGACGCCCGCCACCTCGGCGCCGTAACCCCGGCGCTGGGCGTACATGGCGTACATCCGATAGAGGGAGGCGGCGAACAGGGCGGATTCCTCGCCGCCCGCTCCCGCGCGGATCTCCACGATGACGTTGCGCTCGTCGTTGGGATCCCGGGGGAGGAGAAGGATCTTCATCTCCTCTGCCGCAGCCTCCATTTTCTCCCGGTTTTCGGCCAGCTCCAGCTCGGCCAGCTCCCGCAGCTCCCTGTCCAGCCCGCCGGATTCCAGCAGCCGCCGGGCTTCCTCATAATGGGCCTGGCTGCGCCGGTATTCCCTATATCGCTCCACCAAGGGCTCCAGCTCCTTGCTTTCCTTGGTCAGCTTTCGATATTCTTCCACGTCCGCCACCACGGCGGGATCATACAGCCGCTGGGTGATTTCCTCGTATCGCTTTTCCACTTCCGTCAGCCGGTTCCACATGTCGATCTCCCCTTTATTTCCATATGCGGGCATAACCGGCGGCTAAGGCTCCTCCGGCCGCTGGAGCTTGCGGATGTTCCGCTCGATTTTCAGGCGGGGCGCCAGAAATTCATGGCCGCAGCCCTGGCATTTCAGCCGGAAATCCATGCCGATGCGCAGGACGAGAAAGGTTTTGGAGCCGCAGGGATGCGGTTTTTTCATTTCCAGCAGGTCGCCTACCCGTACATCCACCGGGCCACCTTCTTCCTTTATTTTCTAAAATCTTAGTATACCACATAGAGGCGGCAAACTGCAAGAGGAGGAAAACCAACTCCCTGCTCAAGATTGGTGTTGCCAAACGCCCTTTGCCTGCCGGTTTCATCAAAATGTACGATGGGCAGTTATCCTTCTTGGATAACTGCCCGGTAAATTGCAATTTAACGCCTGACCCAACTTAGTGCTTTTTCTTCAAGCCGTTTCATAAATCCATCTTTCCCGTCGCAATAGCCGTCTATATCATAGGGATATTTTTCCGCGAGTGACTGTTTCAATCCTGCATACGCATCGCAGGCGTCTTTGTGCGTCCTCAGATAATCCCGAACCGCCAAATGCCGATCAATATCGTCCGTTTGGCTTTCAGGGAAGATATGAATTTGATGCGTTCGCTCGTCTCCGCCCTTTCGCAAATACCTTCTTCCGGGCAGCCCCCATTCTCCAAGGTACTCATAACCAATTCCTTCAAACGCAGCCTTTTCTGCATCAACCCGTTCCAGATTGCGTACGACCGGCATAATATCAATAATTGGTTTCGCTGCAAGTCCTGGTACGGCTGTACTGCCAATGTGATATACAGCTATGCAGTTTTCTCCCAAAATGTTCCTCACAAGAACGGCTTCTTTCTCAAATGCATGTATCCATTGTGGATTGTATTCCACTACTATGATATGTTGCGCCATCTCTTTAACTCTCCCAATTAACCATTTGTCGCTCTTTTGTCACTCTGATGATAATGTGGGGCGTGTCTTATTCAAATTGTTTGCGTAAAATTGACGGAGTTCCCGCTGGCAACCTGAATCTTGAACGGGGATAAAACCGCGTCGAGAAAAGGGCCCATCCGCGAGGAAAGGGGTGTCCGTGAAAAGAGAAAGGCTGTTCATCCATCCGGAAGATGTCCGGCCGAAAGGTTAACGGGCCCATGGGGGGGGGAGAAAGCGGGCACCTACGGATTGGGGAAACGCATGGCGTTGCAGAGGGCTATTGTTGCTCACCGTGGGCCGGACATACGCTCTCCACCGATTTGGTTTGTGGCCGCGGCCGCCTTTTCCTCGGGGATTTTTGTCTCAGCCCGTGTGATAACGGGCGGGCGAAAGGAACGGGCAAAGGACGGGAGAGGCGGCGGCGAAGGTGCGGCGCGGCCTCTCCCCCCGGCGATGGCGTTTAAAAACACGGGGAAGAAGCCGCTGGGGGCTGCCGGGACTAATCCCCTCCTTAGAGGACGGGCGGAGAAAAAGGATCCCCCCGGCCATAAACCGGGGGGGGGATCTGAAACGTCGATGCCGGGTTATTTCTCTGGAAAGGGACAAGCCCCGGCGCCTATATCGCGCGCCGTTGCTTATCGCTGCTCCATGGGGATATACTCCCGCCGGGGCGCCACGTTTTTGTAGGCGGGACGGATAATTTTGCCGGCGTTGATCAATTCCTCCAGACGGTGGGCGCTCCAGCCCGCGATCCGGGAGATGGCGAAAATAGGGGTGTACAGTTCGATGGGGAGATCCAGCATACTGTATACAAAGCCGCTGTAAAAGTCGATGTTGGCGCTGACGCCCTTGTAGATCCGCCGTTCTTCAGAGATGATCTGGGGAGCCAGCCGTTCCACCAGGGAATACAGCTTGTATTCCTTTTCCCGGCCCTTGGCCTCCGACAGGCTTTTGACGGATTTTTTGAAGATATTGGCCCGGGGATCGGAGAGGGAATAAACGGCGTGTCCCATGCCGTAGATCAGGCCCGCCCGGTCGAAGGCCTCCTTGTGGAGCAGGGCCTTGAGGTAGGCGGATACCGCGTCCTCATCCTCCCAATCGGGGAGGGTGTTTTTCATGTCTTCAAACATCTGCACAACCTTGATGTTGGCGCCCCCGTGCTTGGGCCCCTTCAGGGAGCCGAGGGAGGCGGCGATGACCGAGTAGGTGTCGGTGCCGGAGGAGGAGACCACGTGGGTGGTGAAGGTGGAATTGTTGCCGCCGCCGTGCTCCGCGTGAAGGACCAGCGCCAGATCCAGTATGCGGGCCTCCAGATCGGTGTAGCTGCTGTCCGGCCGCAGCACCCGGAGAATGTTCTCCGCCGTGGACAGTTCGGGCAGCGGATTGTGAATGTACAGGCTGTTGCCGTCGTGATAATGGCTGTAGGCCTGATACCCGTATACCGACAGAAGCGGGAAGAGGGCGATCAACTGCAGACATTGGCGCAGCACATTCTCTATACGGATATCGTTGGCGTTTTCGTCATAGGAATATAGGGTCAGCACGCTGCGGGCCAGCGTATTCATCATATCCGAGCTGGGAGCCTTCATGATGATGTCCCGCACGAAGCTGGTGGGCAGGGTGCGGTAGTCAGACAGCACCTGCTGAAAATCCTTGAGCTGCTCCCAGGTGGGGAGGTTGCCGAACAGCAGCAGATAGGTGGTTTCCTCAAAGCCGAATCGATGCTGGTTGGTGAAGCCGGCCACGATTTCCTCCACATCGATGCCGCGATAGAACAGCTTGCCTTCGCAGGGCACCTGCTGGCCGTCCACCATCTTGCTGGACTGGATCTCGGATATTTCGGTCAGGCCGGTGAGCACACCGTTCCCCTGCAGATCGCGCAAGCCGCGGTTCACCTTGTATTCCGTGTAAAGAGTGGGCTCAATTGCGCTGCTGTCCAGGCATCTCTTCGCCAGCTCCCGGATCTTCGGTGTGATTTCGGAATAGGGATTGGGCACCATCAACAGCTCCTTTCCTTATCTTTTCTTTCTGTTAAAAAATAAGTATAACATGAAATGACGATAAAATTGTGACGAAACTTTTATATTTTCCATTAACCGCCTTTCTGAGAAATACGATATGTATATCATAATATAAAATTTTTATTATGTATAGTTTTGAGAGGGTAGATTTCCAAAAATTACCACATTTTTTCCGAACAAACCCGTTGACAGACCTGCGCCGATGTGCTATGATAACCCTCGTATTCAAGATGTACTGACCAAACTCACAGCCTTGTAAGTTGCAGTTCATTGCATACTTAGAAAGCTGTGAGTCTTTTCGTTGTACGGAGGATATAATTTATTTTTGGAGGTACCCCACATGAGCAACGGTACGGTTAAATGGTTCAATCCGGAAAAAGGCTTCGGCTTTATCGCCGACGACAACGGCGGCGAAGATGTTTTCGTGCATTTCTCCGCGATTCAGGTCGATGGCTTCAAGACGCTGGCCGAAGGCCAGAAGGTGGAGTTTGACACCGAGCCCGATCCCAAGAACAGCAGCAAGCTCCGCGCGGTCAACGTACGTCCCCTGTAAGGCGCACCGGCGGCGAAGCACGCGAATATAGGGACCGTCTGCGGCGGGAAGGAAACGTAGTTTCCTTCCCGCCGCTTTCCTTGCTATGGAAACCAGCGTTTAGCCAGAGAAGAT